>JACCZX010000285.1 GCA_013695705.1 Burkholderiaceae bacterium
ATGGATGAGCTGGTGCAGCGCGCCGGCGCCAGCGGCGTGCAGGAAATCGTCATCGGCATGGCGCATCGCGGGCGCTTGAACGTGCTGGTCAATATTCTCGGCAAGATGCCGAAGGATTTGTTCGCCGAGTTCGAAGGCAAGGCCGCTTCGGATCTGCCGGGTGGCGACGTCAAGTATCACAACGGGTTTTCAAGCGACATCTCAACGCCGGGCGGCCCGGTGCATTTGTCGCTCGCATTTAACCCGTCGCATCTGGAAATCGTCAATCCGGTGGTCGAAGGGTCGGTGCGCGCGCGGCAGGAGCGGCGCGGCGACAAGGACGGCGACTCGGTATTGCCGGTGCTGGTGCATGGCGACGCCGCTTTCGCCGGCCAGGGCGTGGTGATGGAAACGCTGAACCTGGCGCAAACGCGCGGCTACGGTACCGGTGGCACGGTGCACATCGTCATCAACAACCAGATTGGATTTACCACCTCTGATCCGCGCGATACACGATCAACGCTGTACTGCACCGACGTGGTCAAGATGATCGAGGCGCCGGTATTTCACGTCAATGGCGACGATCCGGAAGCGGTGGTGCTGGTGACGCAACTAGCGATGGATTACAGGCAGGAGTTCAACTCCGACATCGTTATCGACATCGTGTGCTTCCGCCGGCTTGGCCACAACGAGCAGGACACACCGGCCGTCACCCAGCCTTTGATGTACAAGAAAATTTCGCAACATCCAGGCACGCGCAAGATTTACGCGGACAAGCTGATTACACAGGGCACCATCACTGCCGAGCAAGCAGACGAAATGCTGAAGGATTTTCGTGCCGCGATGGATGAGGGTCGCGGTACTTCCGATCCTGTGCTGACCAATTACAAAAGCAAATACGCGGTCGACTGGTCGCCGTTTCTAAATCGCAAATGGACCGATAGTGCCGATACCGCGGTGCCGTTGCCGGAATTGAAGCGGATGGGCGAGCGCATCACGACGATCCCATCCAATTTCAAGCTGCACCCGCTGGTCGAGAAAGTAGTGGCGGATCGCCGCCTGATGGCCGAAGGCAAGGTGCCGCTCGATTGGGGCATGGCGGAGCATCTTGCCTACGCAACGCTGCTTTCCGGCGGCTATCCGATTCGCATCACGGGGCAGGACACTGCGCGCGGCACGTTCTCGCACCGGCATACGGTGCTGCACGACCAGAACCGCGAAAAGTTCGACGAAGGCAACTACACGCCGCTTGAAAATGTGTCCGATGGACAAGCGCCGTTCACGGTTATCGATTCGGTGTTGTCAGAAGAGGCGTGCCTCGGATTCGAATATGGCTATTCGGGTGCCGAGCCCAATGCGCTGGTCATCTGGGAGGCGCAGTTCGGTGATTTCGTCAACGGCGCGCAAGTGTTGATTGATCAATTCATATCATCGGGCGAGGTCAAGTGGGGCCGCCAATCGGGGCTGACGCTGATGTTGCCGCATGGCTACGAAGGGCAGGGGCCCGAGCACTCGTCAGCGCGTCTCGAGAGATTTTTGCAGCTCGCGGCGGATAACAATATGCAAGTGGTGCAGCCGACCAGCGCGGCACAGATTTTTCATTTGCTGCGGCGGCAGATGATCCGGCTGTTCCGCAAGCCGTTGGTGATCATGACGCCGAAGTCGTTGCTGCGTGCTAAAGATGCAACGTCGGATTTGTCGGAGCTGGCAAAAGGAGAGTTCCGCACAGTGATCGGCGAGACCGACTCCGCAATCGACGCCAAAGGAGTCAAGCGCGTGATCGGTTGCTCGGGCAAGGTCTACTACGACCTGGTCAACGCCCGAAACGAGCGCGAAGACCAGGAGGTTGCGATATTTCGCATCGAGCAGTTGTACCCGTTCCCGCACAAATCGTTGGCCGCTGAGCTGAAGCGATATCCGGCGTTGACCGAAGTCGTCTGGTGTCAGGACGAGCCAGCCAATCAGGGGCCGTGGTTTTACGTTCAGCACCACGTGCTCGAGAACATGACCGACGGCCAGAAGCTGGCCTACGCAGGGCGCGCCGCGTCGGCTTCACCCGCCGTCGGTTATTACGCCAAGCACAGCGAGCAACAAAAGGCGTTGATTGAGCAGGCATTTGGCAAGCTCAAGGGAATAGTGTTGAACAAGTAGCGGAGCAGGGCCTGTTTACATTAAAAACGTGAATGCGAAAGATGGATTGCGGGTGCAGTGCTAGGCGCCGTGAGCGCCGTTGGTGCATACCAATAAGCGAAGCGGCAACGACGCAATGCGCCCGCAATCCATCTTTCCCTCCGGGTTGGGCCGAAATGCGGCGTCTGCTTTGGCGAGCAGCACGCCGAATGGAACCACCATTCGCCGCGCTACTCTTCGCGCATCCATCCGCATTGCGGCCCAACGCATCTCACGTTCTTAATGTAAACAGGCCCTAATGTCGATTATTGAAGTCAAAGTGCCGCAGTTGTCTGAGTCGGTCGCCGAAGCGACGCTTTTACAGTGGAAAAAGCAACCGGGTGATACGGTTGCGATCGACGAAACGTTGATCGAAGTTGAAACCGACAAGGTCGTGCTCGAAGTGCCGGCGCCGGCGGCTGGAGTCATGGCGGAAATCGTCAAGCCCGATGGCAGCACTGTTCTCGCCGGCGAACTGATAGCGCGGCTCGAGACCGACGGTAAAGCAACGAGTGCGCCTGCGAAGCCCGCCGCTGCTGTAGTCGCACCGGCGGCGGCGCCGGCAGCAAGCGGCGCCGCAAAAGGCGGCACGGCAATGCCGGCCGCGGCAAAGATGATGGCCGATGCCGGAATGTCGGCAGGGGAGGTTGCTGGCACCGGCAAGGACGGCCGCATAACGAAAGGCGACGTGATCGGTGCGGTCGGGGCCAATGCCCAGCCAGCAGTCGCCCCATCGTCTGTTACCGCGCCTCC
>JACCZX010000084.1 GCA_013695705.1 Burkholderiaceae bacterium
ATGCTGCCGCCGGCACAAATTTAAGAGCCACGCCGTTGTTGCAGTAGCGCTTGCCGGTCGGTGCCGGGCCATCGTTGAATATATGGCCTTGATGGCCTTCGCAGCGTGCGCAGTGATACTCGGTGCGCGGCAGAATCATTTTGTAATCCGTTTTCACCCCGACTGCATCGGGCAGCGCCTGGTAAAAACTCGGCCATCCGGTGCCGCTTTCATACTTGGTGGTGCTCGAGAACAACGCCAGTTCGCAGCCGGCGCAGTGATACGTCCCGGTGCGCTTCTCGCGGTTCAATGCACTGGTACCCGGCGCTTCGGTGCCTTCCTTGCGCAGCACCTGATATTGCTCGGAAGTCAGCCGTGATTTCCATTCGGCATCCGACAAATTCACCTTCGCGGTGTTGCCAGCACTACTCGCGCTGCGTGCAGCGCTTTTCGAATCAGCGCTCATCGTGCGGGCGGCGCCGCCGCCCAACCCAAGTGCAGCCAAAGTAGTGAGTAAAGTGCGTCGCGTCATCATTCGTCATCCTTCATGGTGCGTTTACTAAACGCTGATTGGTCGCAGCGAGGCCATTATTCTTACACCGGTCGCGAGCTACTGCACTTTGATCTGCGCGCCGCCTTCTTCGTTCACAACGACCAGGCGCTGGCCGTTATCCGGGCGCAGGGTTTTCCCGCGAAACCCAAGCTCCACTCGCTTGCAAAGCTGGTGAGTACGAGTTGCGCGCGGCGGCAATGGGAACGTCTGGTCATCGACCGAATATTCAACCGCAGCGTCAGCGCGATTGGCAACACTGAATTCAACTGCCTCCGATTTCGGCCGTCCAAACAATTGCACTGCATAGTAGTGGTCGGTTGCCCCGCTGCGCGCAATTGCGACGGCGGTGTCGGTCACGTTCGGATCCAGCATGTTTCTCCGGTGGCCGGGGGAGTTTTTCCAGCCCTCGACAAAACGATCGGCGAGTTCGCCAGTGGCGAAGCCGGCCGAGTTGAATTGATAAGCGATGTTCTCCGCCACGATGCAATATTCGTAGCCGAAATTCTTGGCGCGCGTCGCGGGCTCGTTGCCGTCGGCCGTATGTGCGTACTTGCCGGTGCGCGCCATAAAGTCTGCGAAGTACCGCGCCGCGCTGAGCAAGTGCACGTCGGATTTGATTGCAGGCAAATTTTCCTGCCTGCGAAATGCATTGGTCGACGCTACGATTCGTCGCGCCGTTTCCGGCAGCTCAGGCCGGCTCGCCCTAAGCGATGCGTCGCTGCGGCGCAAATCCTTGGCCCCGGCCTTCGACGCGACGATGTCCGTTTCTTTCTGAGTCGTTTGTGCGTGCGAGGCGGCGCCAATGGCTCCGCACGCGGCCGCGCATGTGACCCAGAAGGTCGACTTACTTCGCACCGTCGGACGTTACCCGCCAGATGACGTTACCCACGTCGTCGGCTACCAGCAAGCCACCACGCCGATCGATCGCAACCCCCACCGGCCGCCCGTGCGCCTTGCCTTCAGAGTTGACGAAGCCGGTCAGCACATCAATCGGCTGCCCTGAGGGACGACCCGCCGCAAACGGAACGAACACAACGTTGTAGCCACTGCGCGGCTCGCGATTCCATGATCCGTGCTGGCCGATGAACATGCCGCTGGCGAATTGCGCAGGCAGGCTATTGCCCTCGCTCCACGTCAGCCCAAGTGCAGCGACGTGTGAACCCAATGCGTAATCGGGCACGATGGCCTTCGCCACCAAATCGGGGCGCTTTGGCTCGACGCGCTCATCGACGTGCTGACCGTAGTAGCTCCAGGGCCAGCCGTAGAAGCCGCCATCACGCACCGAAGTCAGATAGTCCGGCACGAGATTGTGGCCAAGATCATCTCGCTCATTGGCAACCGTCCATAGCGCTCCCGTAGTCGGCTCCCACGCCATGCCATTAGGATTACGCAGCCCGCCCGCATAAAGCCGCTGCATCTTGGTAGCCGGATCGATCTCCCAAATCGCCGCGCGGCCTTCCTCCATCGACAATCCATTTTCGCCCGCGTTGCTGTTGGAGCCGACGGTGGCATACAACTTCGAGCCATCGGGACTGGCGATGACATTCTTGGTCCAGTGATGGTTAAATGGGCCAGCGGGAAGATCAACCACTTTGGTTCCAGCAGCTGCGATGCGTGTTTCTCCGGCGACGTACGGATATCGCATCACCGCGTCGGTGTTTGCGACGTAGAGCTGATTACCGACCAGCGTCATTCCAAACGGAGAGTTGAGGCCCTCGAGAAACGCCGTTCGTACTTCGGCGATGCCGTCGCCGTCGGCGTCGCGCAGCAACGTGATTCGATTCGCACTCGGCACACCTGCACCTGCGCGCGCCTGCACCTTGCCCATGATCCAGAAATAAACGCCGCTATGTTCGGGCCGCTTGGGCGCATTGCTTTCCGCCACCAGCACATCGCCATTGGGAAGTACGGTGACCCAACGCGGATGATCGAGTCCGCTGGCAAACGCGGTAACGCGCATGCCGGCAGCAGTCGTCGGCATCACACCTGCCGGCCATCCAACGGCGGGCGCTATATGCACGGTGGGAATCAGCGGCGTGCTCGGTGCGGGCAACTGCGGTGTCGGCCCGACACCCACGGTGACAGGAGTATTGGCGGGCTCGGCGCACGATGCGAGTAAGACGAGTGCCGCGGTTGCAAGTAACGAATGTCGCGTTGGGTTCATGGCTGGTTCCAGTGGATTATTTGCGCAAGAAGCATCCACTATGCCTAACTGCAGTTACAACAAAGTCGCTAGGAATGCTGCCATGTCGCGTGCGTCGCGTTCAGTAACGCCGAGATTCGGCATGGCAGTCAACGGATCGACCTCTTGCGGATTGCGCAGCCAGCGCACCATCTGGTCGGCCGTATTGGCAATCTCACCCGCAATGAGTTGGCGCCTTGCAAGCCCCGCCAGGGGAGGACCGACGTCGACATCGGCGCCGGTGATGCCGGGAATCTTATGGCACCCATTGCAGCCGTATTGCGATAGCGCAGCTTTTCCGCGCACCGCGTCGGCCGATAGCGCAGCACTCGATGCCAGCTTCGCGTCGGGATCGATGGAGCACTTCGTTGCGCGTCGAGGCGCGACGATTTGCTGATATGCGACCGGCGAAAGTAGCGGTAGCCGCTCGATGAATGCAACCAGCGACCACATGTCCTGCTCGGACAACTGAAATTGCCAGGCCGGCATGCCGCTCATCGTGATGCCGTTGCGCGTAATCCAGTACAGCTCACGCGTATTCCAGCGGACCGACGCGTCGACCAACGGACCGGGCAGCGGCTGCATTCCAAGCGCGATGTCGTTTTGTGCAACACCCGGAGCGCCGTGACACTGCTCACACCGATCCTGATAGCACGCCGCGCCGCGCTCGAACAACCCGGGTGTATTCAGCGGCGGCGGCACGATGCCGCTGGCGCGCAACCGCACCGAACGCCGCATCGTGTATTCGAGCAACGAGTAGACGGCCTGCGTGTGCTGAGAGCTGGCCGCGATGTTGTAGGCGCCGCTCCACAGCACAACGGCGGCGGCGCCTGCCGCAAGCAAAGTCGCGATCAGAACAACGAAAAATTTTTTCATGGGTGAAGCCGACCGCACCCAAGCCAAACTCGCCTACGATGAAACTTGCCAGTGCATCCTCTGATCATGAAATCCGCCGGCCCTTGTTTCTTTGCATGCTTTGCAGTGAGTTTCCTGATAGCGTGTTCGTACACGTCGGTCGATGTCGAGCGCGGGCGCGAACTGACGCAACAGTACCAATGCGGGAGCTGCCACGTCATTCCCGGGGTCAACGCGGCCAATGGGCGCGTTGCTGTGACG
>JACCZX010000104.1 GCA_013695705.1 Burkholderiaceae bacterium
CTGACGCGCTACCTCGACTACGACATCGACTACGCATCCGGCACGCTGTTTTTCCGCGAGCCGATTCCGGTGCGCGATCAGGGCTTCAATCCGGTATTCATCGTCGTCGACTACGAGTCGGCCGATCCAGTCGACGAAAAATTGAGCTACGGCGGCCGCGCTGCGTACAAGCCGACCGATCAGGTCGAAATCGGTGTGACGCACGTCAAGGAAGGAAACATCGGCGCCAGCGGTCAACTGACCGGCGCCGATGTCACCGTGAAACTCGACGACAAGACGACGATCAAGAGCGAATATGCAACCACCGAGAGCTCGCGCACCGGCTTCGACGCCGACGGCAGCGCTTGGAAAGTCGAGGCCTTGCGCGAAGACGAAAAGCTTTCTGCAAAAGCCTACGCACGCAAACAGGAGCCGGGCTTCGGGCTCGGCCAGCAATCGGGCTCGGAAACCGGCACGCGCAAAATCGGTGCTGACGCGCGCTACAAATTGACGGAATCGGTGCAACTCGATGGCCAGGTGTACCGGCAGGAACTGTTGACCACCGGCGCGCAGCGCGACGTTGCCGAAGGGCAGATTCAATGGCGCAGAGACGCGTTGACGACGCACGCCGGCCTGCGTGCAGCGCATGAAGAAGACGGCGCGGGCAAGAACACCGAAAGCAATCAGGCGCTGGCCGGCGTTGCGTATGAACTGCTCGATCGCCGTCTCAGGCTGCGCGCGAATGCTGAAGTCGATGTCACCGGCAAGGCAGAAAGCGCCGATTTTCCGAACCGTTATCTGCTGGGCGCCGACTACAAGCTGACGCCGCTGACCACCGTGTTCGGCGAACAGGAATTTGCGCGCGGCGAAAATCTATCGGCCAATTTAACGCGCGTCGGATTGAAGACGCAGCCGTGGACTGGCGCCGAGGTCGCCGGCACGTTGGGCAATCAAGTGTCCACCGATGGTAGCCGCTTGTACTCCGGCCTCGGGTTGACGCAGAAATGGCAAATCAACAAGCAATGGCAGACTGATTTTCTGATCGATCGCACGCAGACCCTGAAAAGCGATGTAACGCCGCTGAATCCCAATGTACCGCTGGCATCGGGCAGCGGCATCGGCAATATCAGCGGCGATTACACCGCGATTGCGATCGGCGCGGGTTATCTGAACGAAAGCTGGAGCGGCAACGGACGCATCGAGTGGCGCGATTCAGAAACCGACGACAAACTGAACATACTGCTCGGAGCGCAGCGCCGGCTCGACGCGGGACGCACGGTTGCCGCGGGCTTCTTGTACAGCGAGATTGACTCTGCGCGGGCGCGCAACCGCAAGTTCGACGGACGAGTCAGTTACGCGCTGCGTCCATCCGGCGGGCGTTGGATCGTCCTCGACCGGTTCGATGTGATCGACGAAACGATCGAGGACGCGACCGGAAAATTGCACGCACGCAAGCTCGTCAACAACCTGAACGCCAATTACACGCCGAGTCTCGATACGCAATGGAGCTTCCAGTACGGCGCGAAGTACGTGTTCGATCGCATCGACGGCGCCAGTTACACCGGCTATACCGATCTGATCGGGGTTGAGATGCGGCGCGATCTCGGCCGGCGCTGGGATATCGGATTAAGCGGCGGCGTGCTGCATTCGTGGAATAGCGAGGTGTTCGATTACCACGCCGGCGTGTCGGTCGGCTACCGGCTGATGGACAACACTTGGGTCGCCGTTGGATACAACGTGCTTGGCTTCAGCGACCGCGATTTCGCAGGCGCCGAATACCGCGCCAGAGGTTTTTTCCTCAGCTTGCGTGTCAAGTTTGATCAGGACACGCTCGGTTTGAACAAGAGCAGTTCATTTTCGAAATTGCCATGAGCAGCATGCGATCGACATTCCAAACCGCACTCCGCTTTGCAGCGCTACTCGCGCTGATGCTGGGCATCATGTCTTGGTCGCACGCGGCGACGACGATCTATGGCATCCGCGGTACGGCGACGCTGGGTGCGAACGACATTATCCGGCTCGATCCGGCGACCGGCGCCTTCAGCGTCGTCTACGACAACTACCCGGGCGGCAATGCGGCGACGATCGCACAGTGTCCGAGTGGATTGATCTATTACGCAATCTTTGCCGGTGCCAATCCGCTTTACGTTTTCAATCCGCAGACGCCAACCGTTGCTCCGGCGTTGCTGGGACCGGGCCTGCCGCAAAGCGCTTTGAAAATGGCGTGCTCGCCTGGCGGCGTGTTGTATTACATGACCGAGGACGCGACCAACAATCTGCGCATTATCAACACGGCCACCGGCAGTTACACGGGGGCCGCAGTCACGGTGACAGGCGAAGGCACCGGCGGCGATATCGCGTTCAATTCCACCGGAACGCTGTATGGCTTCAACAACACCAACAATCTTTTCACGATCCCGCTGGGCGGCGGGGCCGTCACGCCGGTCGGTATTGGACCGGTTACCGGTCTCAATGGAGCGGGCATCGGGCTGGCGTTCGATGCCAGCAATGGCATTCGCGTGCTGACCAACGGCGCGCCGGGCTTTTATTCGGTCAATACCGGTACCAATCCGCCGTCGGCCACTGCGCTTAGCACCCCGCCGGGCGGCGCGGCCACCGGCGACCTGGCGAGCATCAACGTTGCCAATCCAGATCTCTCCATCACTAAGAGCGCGAACGTTTCGAGCGTTGCGTCGGGCGTCGCAACTGCGGTCGTCTACACGATTGTCGTCACCAACAGCAGCGCGTATCCGGTGTCGGGCACGGTCACCGACACGTTTCCTGCGGGTGTCAGCGGCGTGGCGTGGACGTGCGCGGCGAGTGCCGGTTCGACTTGCGTGGCAAGCGGCTCCGGCAATATCAACACGATCGCAACGCTGGCCTCCGGCGGCACCGCGACCTACACCGTTAACGCGACGGTGAACGCAACCGCGCCGGTCGTCAACACGGCGATTGTGGCGCTGCCGTTCACTTTCCTGACCGACTCGACGCCGGCCGATAACACGGCCAGCAACACGATATCGATCCGCCCCGGCGTGAGCAAAGCGTTCGGCGCGGCGAGCTTCAGCTCGAACGGCAATACGTCGCTGACGATCACGATCAGCAATGCGAACGGCGTTCCGATCACCACCAGCGCCGTCTTCACCGACACGCTGCCGACGGCGCCGGGTGCGATGACGATTAATACGGCGGGCAGCAC
>JACCZX010000121.1 GCA_013695705.1 Burkholderiaceae bacterium
TGCTCGACCGGGCGGGCGCGGAGGCATGTTGCTGCACAAGCCGGTCCTGCAAAGCTAACTACAGCAACCGCGCTTTGCCTGGCTCTCGCCACCAGCGACGCTTACTTCATAGCCTGCCTGTTTAACAACCTCACGCAAGCGCTCGAGCGAAGTTGCACGCTCGTCGAACTCGATTCTCGCTTCGCCCGGTTTCAGTGACACTACAACGTCCGCGACGCCGTCAACCGCTCTCAGCGCGGTAGTAACGGCACCGACACAACCGCCGCATGTCATTCCACCAACTTTCAGTGTTTCCGTTCTCATTCAAACTCCTTGGTAAGTAAATCAAGCGCAATGTCGGCCCGGTAGGGCCGACGACAAAGTCATCGCCCGGCTTCACTATCCATCTTGCGCAGCCGCAATGAGTTGCCAATCACCGATACCGACGACAGCGCCATCGCCGCCGATGCAATGATCGGGCTTAACAGCCAGCCGGTCAGCGGATACAAAACACCGGCCGCGAGAGGCACGCCGGCAGCGTTGTAGACAAACGCGAAAAACAAGTTTTGTCGGATGTTGCGCATCACCGCGCGCGACAGCAAGCGCGCACGCACGATCCCGTTCAAATCGCCTTTCACCAGCACGATGCGCGCGGATTGCATCGCAATGTCGGTGCCGTGCCCCATCGCAATGCCGACATTGGCGGCCGCGAGCGCGGGGGCGTCGTTGATTCCATCGCCCGCCATCGCGACGATGCGGCCCTGTGCCTGCAGTTCCTTGATCAGTGCGTTCTTATCTGCCGGTAATACCTCGGCGCGAAAATCCGCAATGCCCAGCTTGGCAGCTACTGCTGCTGCTGTCGCCGCACCGTCACCAGTGGCCATCACTACTCGAACGCCGGCGGCGTTTAGCGCAGCGATAGCGGACGGAGTGGTCGGTTTGATTGGATCAGCAATCGCAAGCAGTCCGAGCAAGCGGTTCTCAACGCCGACGAACACGACTGTATTGCCTTCGCTGCGAAGTCGATCCGCCTGCACACTGAGTGCAGCGAGATCGATGCCCGCCTCGCCCAAGAAGCGCGCGCTGCCCAAGCGCGCACGGCCTGCGGGTGCCATGCCTTGCACGCCACGACCCGTGACCGATTCGAATGCGCTGATTGCGGTCGGCGCCACGTCGCGCTCTTTCGCAGCCGCGAGAATCGCTTGCGCGAGTGGATGCTCGCTCGATACCTCCAGGCCTGCAGCCGCCGCGAGCACTTCGCTCTCGGTTACGCCTTCGGCAGCAGTGACACCGACTACGCGCGGCTTGCCTTCGGTCAGTGTGCCAGTCTTGTCAACCACCAGCGTGTCGACCTTCTCCATCAGTTCGAGCGCCTCCGCATCACGAATCAGCACGCCCATTTGCGCGCCGCGACCGACACCCACCATGATCGACATCGGCGTCGCCAGCCCGAGCGCACACGGGCACGCGATGATCAACACGCTCACTGCCACAACCAGCGCGTTGACAAAGCGCGGCTCGGGGCCCACCGCAATCCAGACCACTGCCGCGAGCAGCGCGATCAGCACAACCGCCGGCACGAACCAGCTGGCGACGATATCTGCGAGTTTCTGGACTGGCGCGCGCGTGCGACCCGCCTCAGACACCATCTGAACAATCTGCGCCAGCAATGTATCGGCGCCCACGCGCTCGGCGCGCATCACGAAACTGCCCGTTTGATTGACCGTCGCCCCCGTGACCTTTGCGCCCGCTTCCTTGGTCACAGGCAACGGCTCGCCGGTCATCATCGATTCATCGATATTCGAACGGCCTTCCAGCACCACACCATCGACCGGAACCTTATCGCCCGGCCGCACGCGCAACTGATCGCCCGCATGCACTTGGTCGAGCGCGACTTCACGCTCCTGGCCGTCGGCGTCGATGCGCAACGCGGTCGGCGGAGCGAGTTCGAGCAGCCCGCGTACCGCGGACGAGGTTTGCGAGCGTGCGCGCAGCTCAAGCACCTGACCCAGGATCACCAGCGTCGTGATGATCGCAGCCGCTTCGAAGTACAGCGGCGGCGCGCCGCTCATCATGAATGCGGCCGGCAGCAGCTGCGGAAACAACAGGGCAAAGACACTGAAGCCGTAGGCCGCCGCGACGCCGAGCGCGATCAACGTGAACATGTTCGGCGAGCGATTGACTATCGACCGCCAACCTAGCTTGAAGAAAAAGGCTCCGCACCACAGCACGACCGGCGTCGCAAGCACGAGTTGAGTCCAGCCGAACCACAGCCCCATTGCCTTGACCAACTGCTGATGCAACGCGGGCGCGAACTCGCTCATCGCCATCAGCGCGATCGGCAGCGACAGCGCGGCGGCGATCCACAGACGGCGCGTCATCAAGCGCAATTCGGTGTTGTCCTCCGCCACCGAAGCATCGGCCGGCTCGAGCGACATGCCGCAGAGCGGGCAGTTGCCCGGCCCGACCTGGCGAATCTGCGGATGCATCGGGCAGGTGTAGATGGCGCCGGGCTGCGTAGCCTCGACCGCGGGCGCCGGGCGCGGTTTCAAATACTTGGCGGGGTGTGCCGAAAACTTGGCAGCGCATCCGGCGCTACAGAAGAAGTAATCGGTGCCTGCGTGCGCTACGTGGTGCTTCGACTGCCGCGTGACCTTCATGCCACAGACGGGATCGACCAGAGCCTCGTCGGCCACTGCAACCGCAGCGTGCTCACCGTGGCTGCAGCATGCCTGATGCTCGTGATGGCCGTCCGGTGTCATGTCGCTCGTGATCGCTTTATCTTTCATTGATGTCTCCGAGTCCTTCGACGCGTACGGTACACTCCGTACTCAACCCCAGAGTCAAGATCTTTTCGTGATGCTCGATGCGTCTCTGACAATAGGCCGACTGGCCCAAGCCGCTGATGTCGGAATCGAAACGGTGCGCTATTACCAGCAGCGCAAGTTGTTACCCGTGCCTGCCGCGCGCGGCAGTTTCCGTCGCTACGACGCCGCCGCCGTGAATCGCATTCGGTTCATCAAGCGGGCGCAGCAGCTGGGCTTTTCGCTTGACGAGATTGCGCAACTGTTGCGGTTACAGGATGGCGGGGAACGCCGCGCGATTCGCCGCATTTCTGCAGCGCGGCTAGCTCAGATAGAGGCCAAGCTGTCGGATTTGAAGCGGATGCAGCGCACTTTAAAGCATCTGGTGAAAGCTTGCGAAGGAGCTGGAGCCGATCGGCCGTGTCCCATTATCGAGACATTGTCGGCACGCAACTGAGGTGCGAATTCACGCAGCGCGCGGACCCGCCCGCTTGCGGCGAACGATCAACCAGCTTAAGACTGCCGCAATAGCGCACACTGGCACCACAGTGCCAAGGTTCAGCCAGGTCCAGCCCTGCGTCGTGATCAAGGCACCCGAACCGAAAGACGTAATTGCCATCGTTGTGTAGACACAAAAATCCATTGCCGCCTGCGCCGTCGTCTTCTCTTCCGGCTCGTAGGCCTGCGTGAACATGGTCGTTCCGCCGATGTACAGGAAGTTCCATCCCACGCCCAGCACAAACAGCGCAATAAGGAACTGCATCAAGTCGACTCCAGACAATGCGACCCCTATACACGCAACGTAAAGCAACACACCCGCCGCCATGATTGGCACGGTGCCGAATCGCTTGATCAATGATCCCGTAAAGAAACTCGGCACGAACATTCCGAGCACGTGCCACTCTAAAACGAGTGCCGTATCGGTAAACGAATGTGTGTGCTGCGCCATGGCAATCGGCGTGGCCGCCATCAGCAGATTCATGACGCCATAGCTGAGCGAGCACGCGATGACCGAAGCGACGAAAATCGGATTGCGCGCAATTTCTTTCAACGCGCGGTGTGGTCGTTCGAGACTTGGCTGCGGCAGCGGCGGAAAGTTGATGAAAGACACAACGATCATCGAAATCAGCGCGACTCCAATAAGCGACACGTAGGCCCCGGCAAACGGAACGGCGAGAACATCGCGTGTAGCGTTGGCAAGGTTGGGACCGGCCACTGCTCCCAGAATCCCGCCCGCGAGCACCCACGAGATCGCTTTTTCCTTGAGGGGCGGTGCAACCAGTTCTGTCGCTGCGAACCGGTACAACGCAGCGTTGGCGTTGTAGTAGCCAGCGAGCAGCGTCGCAAAAACCAGAAGCCAGAACTGGCCGTCCAATACTGCATATGCGCACAGCGCAGT
>JACCZX010000138.1 GCA_013695705.1 Burkholderiaceae bacterium
AGGCTGCACTGCGCTCGCGTGAGCCGATCATCTCGCCCGCCTGGTCTCCCGACGGCACACGCCTCGCGTACGTTTCGTTTGAATCCGGCAAGCCGGTGGTGTATGTGCATAGTGTTACCACTGGCGAGCGGCGTGTGGTTGCGAACTTTCGAGGCTCCAACAGTGCGCCGGCATGGTCGCCTGATGGCCGCTCGCTCGCTGTCACCTTAACGCGCGAAGGAAACTCGCAGGTTTTCCTGATGAGTTCAGATGGATCAAACGTGCGACGTCTTACTACTTCATCGGGCATCGACACCGAGCCCGCGTTCAGTGTCGATGGGGGTTCGATCTATTTCACATCAGATCGTGGCGGCGGGCCGCAGATCTATCGCATGCCGGTCACTGGCGGTGCGGCGCAGCGCGTCACGTTCAACGGCGACTACAACATCAGCGCACGCGTTAGTCCCGATGGGAAGCAGCTCGCCTACATCGGCCGGCGCGCTGGGCGCCTGCAGGTCCATGTGCTCGATATCGCCAGCGGGCAGGAAGTTGCAGTGACCGACACGGCGAGCGACGAGTCACCAAGTTTTGCGCCCAATGGGCGCCTGCTGCTATACGCCACCGCAGTCAACGGCCGCGGCATCCTCGCATCGGCGTCGACTGACGGTCGTGTTCGCACTCGACTGTCGGGCCCGAGTGGCGATATTCGCGAACCGACATGGGGTCCTTTTATTAAATGAAGTGCATCTAAATTGAACGGGAGTAAACAATGACATCGATCCAATTTTCACGCGGCGCACTGTTGGCCGCTGCATTCGCCTTCACGCTCGCCGGATGTCAGTCGGTCAACCTCGACGATCAGGCGGCGGCACCGATCGTCGACGCCACCGCATCCACTGGAGCAAGCGCGGGCACGAATCCGCGCGCAGTTGCGCCGGTAGACGCGCAAGCCGGTCGCGGACTTGACCCGCTCAACGATCCTAACAATGCGTTGTCGAAGCGCAGCGTGTTTTTTGATTTCGATAGCTTCGTGGTGAAGAGCGAGTACCAGCCTGTGGTGCAGACGCACGGCAGTTTTCTGGGTACCAACAAGCAGCGCCGTGTCACCGTCGAAGGCCACACCGATGAACGCGGTGGGCGCGAATACAACCTCGCCCTGGGGCAAAAGCGCGCCGAGGCCGTCAAGCAACGATTGATGTTGCTGGGTGTCGTCGACTCGCAAGTCGAGACAGTGAGCTTCGGCGAAGAAAAGCCGCGCGGCACAACCTCCGCTGAAGATGGGTGGGCGCAGAATCGGCGAGCGGATCTGAACTATCGGTAGAGGCGACCGCGTCGCGGTCGCTGTTGTTCTAGGAGTTTCGCCGTTGAGATACATCGTTGCATTGCTTGCGCTGTGGCTCGCTTTCCCGGCGCACGCGCAACTTTTCTCCGATAGCGATGCGCGCAAGGCGATTCTTGAGTTACGTGGACGCCTGGCCGATCAAGATCGTGCTCTGCTGCAAAGAGACGCCGAGTTAGCGGCGCGGCTGGATCGGCTAGAAACCGCGCAGCGCAATCAGCTCGAGCTCGCGAATCAAACCGAAGTACTGCGGCAGGACATCGCGCGGCTGCGCGGGCAGATCGAGGCGTTGACTAACGAAGTCGCGACTTTGCAGAAGCGCAACCGGGATTTGTACGGCGATCTGGACGCGCGTCTGAAAAAAATGGAGCCTTCTAACGTGACCGTGGAGGGGCGGCCGGTCGCAGTCGATCGCACCGAGCAGTCATCCTACGAGGCTGCACTCGCACAGTTTCGGGCGTCTGATTTCAAGAGTGCGCTGTCCGGATTTCAACAGTTTGTAGCGCGCTATCCGCAATCCGCATATGTGCCGGTGGCGCAGTACTGGATCGGCAGTTCGCATTACGCGATGAAGGATTACAGGTCGGCGATTGCCGCGCAGCAGATTCTGGTCGATCGGTTTAGCGATTCGACGCGCGCCCCCGATGCGCTGTTGTCGATTGCCGAGAGCCAATTGCAACTCGGCGACAAGCGTTCAGCAAATCGCACGCTTGGCCGTCTGATCAAGGAATATTCAGAAAGCGAAGCCGCGAAGGTGGCGCGTGAGCGGCTGCCGGCGACGCGATAACGCCAAGCGCTCGGAGACAGCATGTTCAGCAGACTCGCAATCGTCAGATTTGTTGTTGCATCCGGAGCCGCGGTCCATTGTTGTGGCATTGCCTCCGCCCGGGAGGCCGCCGCCGTTTTAAAGCGCGCGTCCGACGCGCTGGGCGGGATGAATTGAAGACGCTTCGCCGACGCGTTTACGC
>JACCZX010000182.1 GCA_013695705.1 Burkholderiaceae bacterium
CAGCGCGCGTCTATGACGGGCTTCTTCGACGCGGGATTATCGTGCGGCCCGTTGCCAACTACGATTTGCCCGAGTGGTTGCGTGTGACGGTCGGCTCATTTGAGGAAAATGTAAGGTTTTTAGAAGCATTACCGAAAGCGCTGGCCGGTTCGCGCTTATGAAGCTGGCACTCATCGGCATTGGACTGATCGGTGGCTCGTTGGCACGCGCCGCAAAGGCACGCGGAAACTTCAATCGCATCATCGGGTTCGACTCTCAATCCGAAGCGCTACTGCGAGCACTGGGCCTTGGCGTTATTGACGAGGCAGCGACATCGGTGGCGCAAGCGGTCGTCGACGCCGACCTTGTGATGATCGCGACGCCGGTGGGGTCGATCCGGCAGATTTTGCGCGAGATCGCACCGAATCTGCGCAGCGCCGCGATCGTTACGGATGTCGGCAGCACCAAAGGCAGCGTGATTGAGGCAGCACGTGAAGAACTCGGCGCGGCATTCGCGCGCTTTGTGCCAGGCCATCCAATCGCCGGCAGTGAACATTCGGGTTTCGAACATTCTGATGCCGCACTGTTTGCCGGCAAGCTCTTTATCTCCACACCGGTTGAGCAGACTGATGCGCGAGCAGTAGTTCGCATCGAAGCGCTCTGGCACGACGTGGGGTGTCATATCGAGCGTATGACGCCCACCGAACACGACAACGTGTTCGCGGCGGTAAGTCACCTGCCACATCTGCTCGCGTTTGCCTTGGTCGCCCACATCGCAGGTCAGGCAGATGCCGATCGAAAATTTGCAATGGCCGGTGCAGGATTTCGCGACTTCACGCGGATCGCTGCGTCGAGTCCGTCCATGTGGAGCGACATCTGCATTGCAAATCGCGTTGCGTTGGGAAATGAACTTCGAAGCCATCGTGAGCTACTTGAAGGACTTCAACGCGCAATCGATGTTGGTGACAGGCAAATTCTTGAACTCGCATTTTTGACAGCGACAAATGCGAGACGGTGAACTTTACAGCCATTGAATGAGGTGGATTGGCAGCAGTTTTTGGGGCAACAGCGGGCATGTCATGTGTAAAGCTATCAATCAAAATCGGTTGAACCTGACTGTGCAAATATCGATTCGACACTTCTTAAGTGTTACACCGCCCTTGGCCCTGTGTTTGTCAATGATGGCGTGCGATGGTCGCGGTCGGGCGTATGAAGACGAACGGCTCAGGCGCTTGAGCACGGGTGATTCCACCGAGCAAGATGTGCGCAAGGTATTCGGAAATCCCGCTGCGGTTCGAAATTTAACCGACGGCAAAGGGCTGATCTATCCGCTTGCACCGGAGAAACCTCACACGTTGTTGATCAAGATTGACGTAGGTGGAAGGTATCAAGGCCGAGAAGAACTGCTCTCTCGAGAAAACTTTGCGCGTATTCGTCCAGGTATGAGCAAGGTGGATGTGCTGGGCATGTTGGGCCAGCCGACGCGATCCGATAAATACCCCGCGAAGCAGCAGACGGCTTGGGAATGGCGTTTCTTGGATTCAAATGCGCAACGCGTCTTCGTCGTGAGGTTTGGCGCGCAAGGCACAGTCGCTAGCTCGACCATCGAAGACAATTCGCAATCGGGCAGCCGCTGACCTCAGCTAATCCGTTGGGATTAGTGTTTCGATCGCTGAACGATGAAAGTCCGGTCGTTTTCGGTCCTTTTCTAACTGTTCGGTGTAGCGTGCGGCTGCTCATTGCGCGGGCGCGCATCCGCCTGTCGCGGCAGAGTTTCCACTGAGCGGTATCGCCGCGCTTTATCTACTGCGCCTGGATAAGCTTCGGCGCCTGGAGGTTGTCAATGCGTTCGCGAGGTTTCACCTTAATCGAGTTGGTGGTTGTGCTGACGATCAGCGCGATTCTGGTCGCCGCTGCGGTGCCGTCATTCATGTGGTTCATCAGTACGACACGCGTGTCAAACGGTGCAAACAATTTCTCCGCGGCGCTCGAGCGCGCGCGGTCGGAAGCGGTCCGGCGTGGCGCTGTCGTTTCAATCTGCCGCACACTGGACCCAAATGCCGCCG
>JACCZX010000186.1 GCA_013695705.1 Burkholderiaceae bacterium
ACAATGAAGAGCGCCACGACCAGCCATCGGCGTGGCGCGCCGTGATCAGGTAGCCACTTAACGTCACCACCGAACCCGGTCGCACGCCAAGCAGGCGAGTTTTAACCATGTCATCCGCCGGTACCAGATGCGTATTGGCCGACGTGCGAATAATGACCGAGGGTTCGATTGGCGGCTCGCCTTGCCACCGATATTGATACCAGCGATTGCTTTGGCTGATCGTCAGTCGATCGAGCACCGCACTGTCCGACATCGGTCCCCAACCCAGAGCAAAATCGACCGGCGATAAATCGGCCTCGCGGCCCATGCGATACCGTTCGATTGAGAGCACGCGGGCGCGCACTGTGTAATCGGCGAGCGGCTCAATTGAGTAGCCGGCTCGCTGCAACGCAGCTGCGCTGGTGCTCGACTGCAATGGCGTCTCTGATACCGGACCGCTGGTTGCAACGCGCCGCTGACCTGCGCGGTCGACCGCAAAGTACGTGACGCAAGCCAGCATCATCGTTCCGATGAGCCATGGCTTTAACGATTCCGGGATCATCGTTCGAGTCTAGGCAGCCGTAGCGCGCGGCCATCTTTTCAATAGGCAGGACACTGACTGCCTGATCGGCGTCTAAGCCCACCACTAACGTTATTACTTTTTATCGCGCAACGTTTTCAAAGCGCCACCCCAGGCGACGACCTGATCGAGCATCGCGCCGACTGCCTGCTCATGCCGCGCCGCCGGTTTGAACACGCTGAAATTTTCGAAATCGGTAGCCAGCGACAGCATGACCTGCGCGCGCACATCGGCGACTTGCACCTCCCCCATGATCAGCCGCAGGTTTTCTATTGCGCGTGCGCCGCCCGCACTACCGTATCCAACGAACCCGGCGGCCTTGTTGTTCCACTCACGGTAGAGAAAGTCGATGGCATTTTTCAGCGCGCCCGACGTGGCATGGTTGTACTCGGGAGTGACGAACACGAAAGCGTCAAACGAATCAATCTTCGCCGACCACACTTTCGTGTGCTCATGGCTGTACTGACCGCGGCTCGGCGGCACCGGCTCGTCAAGCAGCGGCAGGTTGTAACTCTTGATGTCAACCAGCTCGTAGTCGGCATCGCTGCGCCTTGCGGCGATGCCGTGAACCCAGCGCGCCACCGCCTCGCCAATGCGGCCGGGGCGCGTGCTGCCGAGGATAACTGCAACCTTCATAACAAAACTCCTTTAGCCGAAAACCGTGCGATGAATGCAGGGTTAGCATCGCACGTGCCGCCCAATCACGAGGGGTCAAGTCGATGGCAACCGCATTAAACAAAGAATTGAAACGCGAACTGACGATCAAGGATAGGCCGTTCACACTGACGATCGGGCCATCGGGCCTCAAACTCACTGCGAAGGGCCATCGCAAAGGCGTTGAGTTGACGTGGGAAGATTTAGTCGATGGTGACGCTGCGCTCGCTGTGGCGCTAAACGCATCTGTGGGCGAAATCGAAACGGCAGCTGAATGAGCCCCAACGACAAACGAAAAAATTTCAGAGACTTATTGGCGAGCGACCGCTGCGTGATAGCAGGCTCGGTGTTCGACCCGCTCTCGGCGCGTATTGCGCATGAAGTCGGATTCGAGGTCGGACTACTGGGAGGTTCTGTCGCGTCGTTCGCCGTGCTTGGCGCGCCGGACTTGACGCTGTTGACACTGACGGAGCTGGCCGAACAAACGCGTCGAATCTGCCGCGCCACCGATCTGCCCGTACTGGTTGACGCCGACCATGGTTACGGCAACGCACTCAACGTGATGCGCACGGTGGAGGAAGTTGCGAACGCGGGCGCTGCGGGCCTGTCTATCGAAGATACTCTGCTGCCGCGCGCCTTTGGATCGACCAAGGAGTCGAGCCTGACTTCGGTCGAGGAAGGCGTGGGCAAGATGCGCGCGGCGATGGCAGCTGCGCGCGATTCCGGCATTGCCGTGTTCGGACGTACCGGCGCAGTCGCGCTGACCGATCTGGACGACGCTGTGCGCCGACTGCAAGCGTACGAGCGCGCAGGTGTTGATGCGCTCTTCGTCCCGTACTTGAAAACAAGGCATCAGCTCGATCAGATTTCTACCAACACGCGTCTGCCGATAATCCTCGGAGGCCCCGGTGCGGAGCTGGTGGATTTTGCATACCTCGCAAGTCGCCGCGTGCGCGTGTGCCTGCGCGGCCACCAGGCGTTCGCCGCCAGTGTGCAGGCGCTTTACGACACGGCGCAGGCTGTGCTCGCTGGAACTGCGCCTGAAAAGCTGCGCAACGTCGCACCCGATAGCTTGATGGCGCGGCTAACACAAGCCGCCGAGCATGAACGGTTGAGCGACGAATTTTTGAAGCCCTGACACTTTGTCATTTGTATCCCATAGGAGACCAGCGGCATGCCATCCGTCGATTCACGCATCATCAGTCAACTCTTGAGTGTTTCAACGCCGAACGTTTCGGACGCGCTCGATCGATTGGGAATCGAGGGTGCGCCGCAGGGCATATTGCCGATCTACAACTGCCCAAAGATTGCAGGTCCAGCCGCAACCTTGAAACTTGTGACGGCAGGCAAGGCGCAGGAGTCGACCGTATTGGGAACCTTGCGCGCGATCGTCAAAGGCGGTCCCGGATCAATACTGGTAATCGACGCCTCTGACAATCCAAAGGTGAACGCCTACGGCGGTGTCGCCGGCGCGACCTCGAAGCACAACGGACTGGTCGGCTGCGTGACCGACGGCGTGGTGCGCGACGTCGACGAGTACAAGGGCTACGGCATGCCGGTGTACGGCAGAGGCATCGCGCAGCAGTCGGTTCGCGGCCGCTCGTCGTGCGCGGGCTATGGAATCGATGTAAAGCTCGGCGGCGTCAGCGTGCGTCCCGGCGATTACATTCTGGCGGATGACAACGGCACCGTTGTGATACCGCACGAGCGCGTTGCGGAAGTCGTTGAGTTCGCGAAGAAAGTCAAAGCCACCGAAGACCGCGTGATCGCAGAAATCAGAGCGGGCACCGATCCTATAGAGGCGCACGAGAAGGTCAACTACGACAACATGTTGAAAGCGCAGGCGAGCTAGATTTTTTCATCGATGGCAACGATCAGCTATCTGACGACGATCGAGTTCGATTTCGGCGCAGTGGCCAAGGTCGCCGACAGCGTGCGCGCGCTCGGGATGCGCAAGCCCATTCTCGTGACCGATCGCGGTCTCGCTACCGGACCCTTGTTGCCGCGCGTGCTCGATGCAATTGGCGAATTCGATCCTGTCGTTTTCGACGGAACACCGCAGAACCCCGATGAAGAAGCAGTCGAGGCTGCAGTTGTCCTATACAAGGCCCGCGGCTGCGATGGCGTGATTGCCCTCGGCGGCGGCTCGCCGATCGATCTGGGAAAGGCGGTTGCTTTGCTCGCGACTCACGCCGGACCGTTGGCCCAGTACGCGTTGATCGACGGCGGACTTGCAAAAATTACGGCGCATGTCGCGCCGCTGATCGCAATACCAACCACCGCGGGCACTGGCAGCGAAGTCGGCCGTGGTGCGTTGATCACGTTGCGCGACGGCCGCAAACTCGGCTTCATCAGCCCGCACATGATTCCGAAAATTGCAATTTGCGATCCGGAATTGACGCTCGGGTTGCCGCCGCGACTGACCGCCGCCACCGGCATGGACGCGCTGACCCATTGCATCGAAACGTACCTCTCACCGCGCATCAACCCGCCGGCAGACGCGATCGCGCTTGACGGCGCCGCGCGGGCCGCACGCTGGATCCGCATCGCGGTTGAAGACGGCAGCAATCGTGAAGCGCGCTGGAACATGATGATGGCGTCACTACAGGGCGGCCTCACGTTCCAGAAAGGGCTCGGTGCAGTTCATTCGATGTCTCATCCGCTCGGAGGTTTGAAAACGCCGTTGCTGCATCATGGAACGCTCAATGCCGTGGTGTTACCTGCGGTGCTGCGCTTTAACCGGACGCACGCAGCCGACAAGTACCCGGCGCTGGAGGTCGCGCTGCAAGTACCGCCAGGCAGCGATCTCGCGCAATTCATCGAGCAACTGAATGCCGATATTGGCTTGCCACCGACCCTGCGCGCGATGGGCGTCACGCGTGACATGATTCCAAAAATGGTCGAGGGCGCGTTGAAAGATCACTCTACCGCGACCAACCCGCGACCGGTCGCGCGCGGCGATTTCGAAGAACTTTTCGCGCAGGCAATGGGCTAAGCAAACCAGGAGACTCCATGAATATTTTGAAGCGACGCACACTGCTCGCCGCCCTCGCAACGTCGATCACAGCGACACTTCCCGGCGCAGTTGTGGCACAGGCGGCGAGCTACCCGAACAAACCGATTCGCATCATCGTGCCGTTTGCAGTGGGCGGCATCGCCGACACCTTCGGCCGCACGATCGGCATCAAGTTGACCGAAGCCTGGGGTCAACCGGTGGTGATTGATAACAGAACAGGCGCCGGCGGCAATATCGGCGCCGATCTGGTCGCCAAGGCACCGCCCGACGGCTACACACTGGTGATGGGCAACAACGGCACGCACGCCGTCAACGTCAGCCTGTTCAAGACCATTCCGTTCGATCCGATCAAGGACTTCGTTCCCGTCGCGCACGTCCTTGAAGCCGAAGGCTTGCTGGTGGTGAATCCGTCAATTAAGGCGAACTCGGTGCGCGAAGTTTTGGAGATGGCGCGCGCGCAGCCCGGCAAGCTGAGCTATGCATCGGGCGGTCTTGGCACCACCAGTCACCTCGCCGGCGAACTCTTCAAGTCGACCGGCAAGGTCGACATCGTTCACGTCCCCTACAAAGGCAACTCTCCGGCGATCGCCGATCTGCTCAGTGGCCAAACCCAGATGTCGTTTGCAACGATGCCGACCGTGCTACCGCACGTGAAAGCCGGCAAGCTGCGCGCGCTGGCATCGATCGGCCTGGCGCGAACGGTCGCGCTACCGGATGTGCCGACCGTCGCGGAGTCAGGCTTGCCCGGCTTCGAAGTCAGCAACTGGATCGGCCTGTTCGCGCCAGCCGGCACGCCTTCCGAGATCGTCGCCAAGCTGAATGCTGAAGTACAAAAAATCATGCAGTCGCCGGACGTGCAGAAGCGTCTGGAAACCGAAGGTGCGCGCTTCATACCCACCACGCCGGGGCAATTTGCTTCGTTTCAAAGAGACGAGCTGGCCAAGTGGGCAAAGATCATCAAGGACGCCAACATCAAAGCTGAATGAGTCATGCGCGGCGTTTTGTGAGCGCTGTTTTCACCGGCCGCACCCTGAGTGACGCATCGATCAACGCGTCGGCCACCCAGCGGGTAACAGCCTGCACCTCACGGTCGCTGCTGCCCCAGATGTCCTTCAGTACCACGTAGGGCTCGATTCCGAAGATCAGCGACAACGCGCACAGCAATCGTCTGAATTCACTTTTGCGCATTCTTGACTTCAGGGGCGTGGCTGCGCGGGCAAGAATTGCGACGCGATGCCCTCTTCGATAAGGCTCCTCGTCGATGTTTCCGGAACGCTCGAGGGCCCAGTGTTCGAGCGACAGTTGCAGAGCCGCGCGCATATGCGGCTCGAACTGCCGGAAGCGCGGGAACGTCCGGGTGAACAGTTCCTGAAGCCGTTCGCGGCCGTCGGTCTTGCGTGACTCGAAGCGGCGCACGGGTCCGAGGCTCTCCCCGACGATCGCGGAGATCAATTGGCTACGACTGGGGAAATAGCGATATGCCGTCGCCCGTGACACGCCGGCCGCTGCCGCGACTTCGGCCACGGTGACAAGCCGGCCATCCGCCGCCAGTTCCATCGCCTGGCCAAGCAACAGCCGGTAGGTGCGCCCTCGCACACCCAATTCCGGACCGGGCGGCGGAACGGTAGCCTGGACTGGGGACCTGGTCGCCATTGCTTTGTACTGGACGGCTTCGAACCGACTCGGTATCGTACCTCCGCCGATGAGACACGTGT
>JACCZX010000191.1 GCA_013695705.1 Burkholderiaceae bacterium
CGGCCTGCCGCGCACCGGCATGGAGATCGCAATCCTCGACGAAGCGGGCAAGCGGCTCGGGCCGCGCGCGTCGGGCGAGATCTGCGTGCGCGGTCTGGCGGTCTTCATGGGCTATCACGACAACCCCAATGCAACGGCGCAGGCGTTCAAGGACGACTGGTTTCATACGGGCGATGTCGGGCATGTCGACGAACAGGGATTCCTCTACATCACAGGGCGCAGGTCCGATATGTACATTTCGGGCGGCGCGAATGTTTACCCGCGAGAAATCGAGGAGGCGCTGCTGACGCATCCGGCCGTATCAGAAGCCGCGGTGCTCGGCGTGCCTGATCCGAAGTGGGGCGAGTCGGGAATTGCGGTGGTGGTGCCAAAGAACGGCGCGCGTGCGATGCCCGAGGAGCTGCTTGGCCATCTGGAAACGCGCATCGCCCGCTACAAATGGCCGCGCCGCTTCGTCTTTTGGGAAGCCATGCCGAAATCCGGCTACGGAAAGATTGTGAAGAAAGAGATCAAGGCCCTGCTCGAGAAGCAGGGTGAGTACCGCCTTTAAAACAACTCACAGGAGATAAAAATGCAAAGACGAACTGTTATCAAGGCCGGGGTGGTGGGAGCAGTTGCGACGGCGCTGCCGCTGCGCAGCAGCTTCGCGCAGAAAGCGGAGTTCACCTACAAGTACGCGAACAATCTGCCGCTCACGCACCCGATGAACGCCCGCGCTAGGGAAATGGCAGAGAGCATCCTTGGCGAAACCAAGGGCCGGGTCGAGATCCAGATCTTCCCCAATAACCAGCTCGGCTCCGATACCGACATGCTCAGCCAATTGCGCGCCGGCGGCATCGAGTTCTTTACGCTTTCCGGTCTGATCCTCTCGACGCTAGTCCCGGCCGCCTCGATCACGGGGATCGGATTTGCGTTTCCAAACTACGACGCAGTGTGGAAGGCGCTCGATGGCGAACTCGGCGCCTATGTTCGCGAGCAGATCGCCAAGGCAAACTTGATTGCGATGGACCGCATCTGGGACAACGGCTTCCGCCAGATCACGTCGTCCACCAAGCCGATCACGACGGCGGACGATCTGAGAGGATTCAAGATACGCGTGCCGGTGTCGCCGCTGTGGACGTCGATGTTCAAGGCCTTCGAGGCCGCGCCTGCCTCGATCAATTTCAGCGAGGTGTATTCCGCGCTGCAGACCAAGATCGTCGACGGGCAGGAAAATCCGTTGGCCATTATCGCTACTGCCAAGCTGTTCGAGGTTCAGAAGTTCTGCTCGCTGACCAATCATATGTGGGATGGCTTCTGGTTCCTCGGCAACCGCAGAGCATGGGACCGGCTACCGGCCGATTTGCAAAAAGTCGTCGCACAGAACGTCAACGATGCAGGCATGAAGGAGCGAGCCGACGTCGCAGCGCTCAACGCGACCCTGACAAAGGAGCTGTCAGAAAAAGGAATGGTTTTCAATCAGGCGCGCAGCGATACGTTCCGCGACAAGCTGCGCAAGGCCGGCTTCTATGACGAGTGGAAGGGCAAGTACGGCGCCGAGGCGTGGGCGCTGCTCGAGCGCGCCAGCGGCAAGTTGGCGTGAGTTGATCGACGAGGGGCCGGGATGAGCACCGCCCGCGAAGACGCGGCGCCGCTATCGGTTCCTCTCGTGCCGGCTCAGATCCGCGTAGGCGCTGCGCTGTTGAGGCCGTTCGAGGCGCTCGCGGCGTTGCTGCTGGTCGTCATCATTGCCCTGCTGCTGGTCGGCGTGACCTCGCGTTATGTTTTTTCGCTGCCGGTGGTGTGGATCGACGAAGTCGTCTCGAACTCGTTTCTGTGGCTTGCGATGCTCGGCTCCGCGATCGCGATACACCGGAACGAGCATCTGAGATTGACTCTTTTCGTGCAAATGCTGCCGGAAAAATTCGCGCGATTCGTCAACACTTTCGCTCTGCTGGTGGTCGCGACGTTCCTGCTGGCCCTGGTGGAGCCGTCGATCGACTATGTCGTCAACGAGTGGCCGGTGATGACGCCGGCGCTGAATATCTCCAACAGCTTTCGCGTGGCGGCCATCGCTTCCGGCGTCATCCTGATGCTGGCAATCGTGTTGACCTACGCGGTGAAGACTTCGACATTGCGCGACTTGCTCGCATCGGCATTGTTGATCGCGGCAGTTGCCACGCTGTGCTGGCTCATTTCTCCCACCTTGAAAGAGTTGGGCAACGTCAACATCGTCATCTTCCTCGTGGGGGTCGTATCGATTTGCCTCGTCGCCGGGGTTCCGATTGCATTCTGTTTCGGGATCGCCACGCTCAGTTTTCTTGCTTTCACCACCAGCATCCCGCTCGTCGTCGTGGTCGGACGCATGGACGAAGGCATGTCGAGCCTGATCCTGGTGTCGGTTCCCATCTTCGTCCTGCTCGGCTGCGTGCTCGATTCGACCGGCATGGGCAAAGCGATTATCGATTTCGTCGCATCGCTGATCGGCCATGTGCGCGCCGGCATGTCCTACGTGCTGCTCGGGTCGCTCTTCATCGTGTCGGGCATCTCGGGTTCGAAGGTCTCGGACATGGCGACGGTCGCTCCGGCGCTTTTTCCGGAGATGAAGCGGCGAGGTCACAAGCCCAAAGAGATGATCGCGCTGCTGGCGACAGGCGCTGCCATGGCCGACACAGTGCCTCCGAGCATTGTGCTCATCGTCCTGGGATCGGTCGCGGGCGTCTCGATCGCCGGTCTGTTCAACGCCGGCGTCGTCGTTGCCATGGTCCTGCTGATCACCCTTGCGATCCTTGCGCGCTGGAAAGCGAGACACGAAAACCTGCAAGACGTGCGGCGCGCTCCATTTTCGGTTGTCAAGCGCACCCTGCTTGTTGCCGCGCCTGCGCTGGTGCTTCCGTTCCTGATTCGCGGTGCCGTCGGCGGCGGCGTCGCTACAGCCACCGAGGTCTCGACGATCGCGGTTTTGTACGCGATGTTCATCGGGATGATTCTGTATGGCGGCGTAGGGGTGCGCAAGGTTTACGCGATGTGCGTGGAAACCGCCGCGCTCTCCGGGGCGATTCTGATGATCCTCGGTACCGCGCTCGCCATGGCGTGGGCCATCACATCGTCGGGGGTCGCCAATCAGCTTGCGGTGTTCTTGACCACGCTCCCCGGAGGCTCGATCACCTTCATGGCGGTGTCCATCGTGCTGTTCATGGTCCTGGGGTCCCTGCTCGAGGGACTGCCCGCGATCCTGCTCTTCGCCCCGCTGATGTATCCCATCGCCAGGAAGCTTGGAATCAACGACGTGCACTACTCGATGGTCGTCGTGACCGCGATGAACATCGGGCTGATGGCGCCGCCTATCGGCGTCGGGTTCTACATCGCCTGTCGCATCGGCAATGTCTCGGCAGACGAGGCGATGGGCGCCATCTGGCCTTACATTGCGGCTCTGATCGCAGGCCTGCTCATCATTGCGTACGTGCCGTGGATATCCACTGGGGTGCTTTGACGCTACTGGGACGTGCTCCCCTGAAATAGTGCGCTAGGCGATTAGCGTCCGCTTCATGAGAGGAGCGGACAGTGAAGAAAAAGCGTTTACGGAAGAGCAGATGATTGGCGTGCTGAAGGAAGGCGCGGCATTGAACAGTACCGACT
>JACCZX010000192.1 GCA_013695705.1 Burkholderiaceae bacterium
TCACAATCGTTTGCGGATTACGACGAGTTCAGCTTCGGCGGCGCGGTGCCGAAGGTCGGCATCGAAGCCGAAGCGCCGTACGACGAAGATCGACAAGACGAGCCCGACGCCACCGGCGGCGCGGCGCGAGTGCAGAACGTCTCGCTCGACGCCAACGGCGGCGCGCGCGTGGTGTTCGACAAGCTCACCGCGGATAAAGCACTGTTCAAGGAGCAGACGCGCGCGCTTGAAGTCGAGATGGAATACGCCGATCCAAACGGCCAGATCCTGACCGCATTTACGCAGACGCTTCTGACCCCCTCGGCACTGGTAATCGGCCTCGCACCCGACGGCAGCTACTTCAAGCGCGACTCGTTGCGATTCAAGGCGGTTGTGCTCGACAACGCCGGCAAGCCGCAAGCGGGCAAGGAGGTCAGCGTCGATGCGTACAGCCGCACGCGCTTTGCGTATCGCAAGCGGCTGCTCGGTGGATTCTATGCGTACGAGCAGACCGTCGAAATCAAGCGACTGAAGCAAGTGTGCCGCGGCACCAGCGACGTGCGCGGACTCGTGCTGTGCTCGGGCTCAGCGCCGGCGAGCGGCGACTTGATCCTGGTCGCGCGCACCGACGACGCGCAAGGCAACGCAGCGATCGCGACGCGCGACGTTTACGTTGCGGGCAGCGACGACAGCTGGTTCGAAGCGGGCCAAAGCGACCGCATCGATCTGATCGCCGACAAGCGTTCGTATGAGCCTGGCGAAACCGCGCGCTACGAAGTGCGCATGCCGTATCGCACCGCCACCGCGTTGATCAGCGTCGAGCGCGAAGGCGTGCTCGAGTCGCGCGTCGTGACGATCGATTCGAAGTCGCCGTATATCGAAGTGCCGATGCTCGGCCACTACGGCCCGAATGCGTATGTGTCGGCCTTGATCGTGCGCGGCCGCATCGAGCCCGAGATGCCGGGCCGCTTCGCCTGGTTGAAGCGAATGATCTATCGCGCAGCAAAATTTGTCGGGATCGTCGATGAAGTGCCGGTCGAGCGCGACACGCGGCCGACTGCGCTGGTCGACCTGACCAAACCGTCGTACCGGCTCGGCATGACGCAGGTCAAGGTCGGCTGGAAGGCGTACGAGCTGCGCGTGAAAGTCGAACCCGAAAAGCCGGTCTACAAGGTGCGCGATCGCGCCGCGGTCATCGTCACCGTAACCGATCCGAGCGGCAAGCCGATGGCGAATGCGGAGCTTGCAGTCGCCGCAGTCGACGAAGGGTTGCTCGCGCTGGCGTCGAACCGCTCGTGGGATTTACTGGGCGCGATGATGCAGCGGCGGCCGATCGAAGTCGAAACGTCGACCGCGCAGTCGCAGGTGATCGGCAAGCGCCACTTCGGCAAGAAGGCGGTGGCGGCCGGCGGCGGTGGCGGCGGCGAGAACGCGCGCGAGCTGTTCGACACGCTGCTGATGTGGAACCCGCGCGTCACGCTCGATGAAAACGGCCGCGCGCGCGTCGAAGTGCCGCTGAACGATTCGCTGACCTCGTTTCGCATCGAGGCGATTGCGAACACGACCACTGGCGAATCGCGCTTTGGCTCGGGCGGCGCAGCAATTCGCACCACTCAGGACGTGATGATCTTCGCCGGGTTGCCGCCGTTCGTTCGCGAAGGTGACCGCTTCGACGCGCAAGTGACCGTGCGCAACGGCGCCGATCGTCCGCTGGAGCTCGCGATCAATGCTGCGTTTAAATCTGATGCTGTGAGCGGGGACGGCGACTTGGGGACAAAACTGCCGCCGAGCGCAATCTCGCTGCCGGCGGGCGGCGCACAAACGATCTCATTGCCGGCGCAAGTGCCGTACGGCGTCAAGCAACTGCAATGGCAGATCACCGCGCGCGAAACCAACGCTACCGCGTCCGACACGATCAAGATTTCGCAGAACGTCGGCGTCGCGGTTCCAGTGCGCGTCTATCAACAAACGCTGCTGCAGATCGAGCCCGCCAAGGCGACCAGCTTTCCGGTCGAGCTGCCGAAGGGCGCGATTGCCGGCCGCGGGGGCGTCGAAGTCAAACTCGCACGCTCGCTCGGCGGCAGCGCCGAGACGATCAAGCAGTGGATGGCCGCGTATCCGTTCACGTGCCTCGAACAACGCGCGTCGGTGGCCGTTGCACTCGAAGACCCGATGCGCTGGCAGCGCGTGATGGACAGCCTGCCCGCGTTGCTCGACCGCGACGGCCTGGCGAAGTTTTTCCCCAGCCAGTGGAATGACGGCGACGACACGCTGACTGCGTACTTACTGACAATAGCCAGCGAAGCGGGATATGAGATACCCGAGAGCGCACGTGAGCGCATGTTGCGCGGGCTGACGGACTTCGTCGCCGGCCGCGTCGTGCGCTACACCGCGTTGCCGACGGCGGATCTCGCGATTCGCAAAGTCGCAGCGATCGACGCCCTCGCGCGCTACGGTAAAGCGGAGCCGCGCATGCTCGAATCGATCGAGATCGCGCCGAACTTGTGGCCGACTTCGGCGGTGCTCGACTGGATGTCGCTGCTGAAGAAGCTGCAGACGATTCCCAAGCGCAACGAGCGGCTGGCGGAAGTGCAGCAGATTCTGCGCTCGCGCATGACGTTCTCCGGCACGACGCTGGTGTTCTCGACCGAGAAGTCGGACTACCTGTGGTGGCTGATGGTGTCGCCCGATCGCAATGCGGTGCGCGCATTGGCGCTGCTGAGCGACGACGCGTCATTCAAGGACGAGATGCCGCGCATGGCGCGCGGTGCGCTGTCGCGGCAGCAGGCGGGCAAGTGGAACACGACGTTAGCCAATGCGTGGGGCGTGCTGGCGTTGCGTCGATTCCAGGCGCGCTTCGAAAGCGAAGCGGTCACTGGCCGCAGCATCGTCAGCGTCGGTAACGATCCACACCCGCTCGATTGGAAGAGTGCGCAATCGCGCGCCACCAATGATCCGACCAAAGGCACGCCGATCGGCGCCGGCGTCGATACGCAATTCGCATGGCCGGCGAGCGTCGAGCCTTTATCAATCGTGCACGAAGGTTCTGGCCGGCCGTGGGCGTTCATCACGTCGCGCGCTGCGCTGCCGTTGCAGGCGCCGCTGTTCGCCGGCTATCAGATCAAGCGCACCGTCACGCCGATCGAGCAGAAGGCCGCCAATGGTTGGGCACGCGGCGACGTGTATCGCGTCACGCTCGAAGTCGATGCGCAGGCCGACATGACGTGGGTCGTCATCAGCGATCCGATTCCAGCCGGCGCGGCGGTGCTCGGCAGCGGTCTCGGCGGTGATTCGCGGCAGTTGGTGTCAAACGAGCGACGCGACGGACAGGCGTGGCCAGCGTACGAAGAGCGCGCGTTCGAAGGCTTCCGTGCGTATTACCGCTACGTGCCGAAAGGCAAGCTGAAGCTCGAATACACCGTGCGGCTGAACAACGCCGGCGCATTCTCGATGCCGCCGACGAGAGTTGAAGCGATGTATGCACCCGAATCCTTCGGCGAACTACCCGTGGCGTCGATCGAGGTGCGGCCATGAGGCGCGCAACGCGCGTGGCTCGCGTCAGCGTGACGGTGCTCGTCGTCGTAGTGGTGTTCGTTTCTCTTTCGACAGCGCTCATTGCGGCGCTGACACCGACGCCGACCTTCGATGAAGTTCGCACCGGCACGCCCGGTTCCGAATCGACCCTGCTCTCGCGCGACGGCGAACCACTGCAGCGATTGCGCGTCGACATGACGCGCCGCCAGCTCGAATGGACCGCGCTCGAATCGATTTCGCCGTCTCTGGTAGGCGCGGTCGTGGCCGCAGAGGATCATCGCTTCTGGTGGCACTTCGGCTTCGATCCGGCTAGTGGGCTGTCGGCGTTTATCGATCAGTTCGGCAATGGACGCGGGCGCGGCGCCAGTACGATCACGATGCAGTTGGCCGGCTTGATGACCGAAGGCGATCGCTTCGGACGCCGATCGTTCGACGAGAAGGTGTCACAGTTTCGCTATGCGATAGCGCTCGAGCACCGCTGGTCGAAGCAGCAGATCGCCGAGGCGTATCTGAATCTGGTGCCGTTGCGCGGCGAGCTGGTCGGCGTTCGTGCTGCGTCGCTGGGTCTGTTCGGCCACGCGCCCGATGCGCTCGATGAGGCCGAAAGCGCGGTGATTGCGGCGCTCGTGCGCAGCCCGTCGGCATCGCGCTCGGTGCTGGCGCGCCGCGCGTGTTCGGTGATGAACAAGATAGACAAGCCGGAAGAGTGCACGCGCGCCGAGCTCGTGGCAGCCACGTTGCCGTCACATCCGCTGGCGATGAGCGGACTCGACGAGGCGCCGCACCTGGCGCGTCGATTATTGACGCGCGCCGGAACATCGGTGCGTTCGACGCTCGACGCGCCTCTGCAGCGCTTTGCCGCGGAAACGTTGCGCAACCGTCTCGCGTCGCTCGCCGATAGAAACGTCGAAGACGGCGCGGTGATCGTGCTCGACAACGCAAGCGGTGACGTCCTTGCCTACGTCGGTTCGAGCGGTGATCTGTCAGGCGCCGCGGCGGTTGACGGTGCCGCCGCGCTGCGCCAACCCGGCTCGACATTGAAGCCGTTCTTGTACGGCAT
>JACCZX010000199.1 GCA_013695705.1 Burkholderiaceae bacterium
GAGCGCGCCGCCGAAGGTGCCTGCCACCGAAGATCGCACCCAGAACGACAGCATCAGGGGTTGCGCGCTGGCGGTGCCAAACTTCCACGGGGCCAGATTGAGCGTTTCGATTAGCTGGTCGGCAAACGCATAATCACCCGCCGCTAGTGCGGCGTCTGCCGTAGTAATGATGTGGCGACGGTAGTAGGCATAGCCGCCGGGCGGTGTGCCTGTACTCAGTCGCTGAGTGCTGATTACAGCGCCGCCAGAAGATACGCAGCGCCACTGGTCGAGTGTATAGATTTCACCCGCGCCGGTAGAAAAGGCGCTGCCGCCATTGCGCCGCTGGTCGATCACCTGGCCGCCATTGACGACGAAGTTGCGGAACGGGCTGCCAGCCGTGCCGACGCGCGCATCCACGTACTGCTTGGGCGCTGCGTGCAGCACCGCCGTAGGGTCGCCGCTCAACGTGAGCGCGCCCGTCATCGTGCCGCCGCTCAGAGGCAAATACTCATCTACGATGCGCCTAATAGCGTTGACGACTTCGGCGTCGCGCCGGATCAGCGCTTCTTTCAGCGAGTCGGTCGGCGCCGGCAGCGTCAGGCTGCGTGCAAGTTCGATAGCCATTAGACGTACTGGACTAAGACGTTAACTACTGCGCTGTCGGCTATGCCAAGGAAATTAAGCGGGTCGCCCGTGATGTAGTACCCCACGGTAGCCGTACCCGGTATGGGATTGGCGTAAGCAAGCGTCGCCCACGTAACGCCATCGTCTATGGAAACGCGCACGTTGGCAAAGCTGTTGTGCTGCGCCGACTCGAAGTAAGTAGTAACGGCAATGTCACCGCTACGCCGGTAAAGGCCCGTGTACGCGGCCCCGAATACCGTGGTATTTGATCCGACAAGGGCCGTTTTCCACCCGCGCGTTATTACTGGAGTGCCTCCGCCTGTCGCGTGCGTCCCTTTCGTCATCGTGCCACGATGCACGGTGTAGCGCCCGACTTCGCGCCACGTTCCCGCCTCGTTTACCGAAGTAATTAGCGAGGGGCGCCAAGTACCGGCTTCGTTGTACGAAACGCGATCAGCGTTGCGCCAGATGCCCGCCTCGTTGTACGCAACTTGCGTAGCCATGAATTAAGCCTTCTGAAACCAAACGTCACCCGCCGCGCCGCCGGTAGCTGCCGCCGCGCTGACTGTGATAGACCCGAGGCCGGAGCCTGCGTTGTTGCCTTTGATGAGGCCGGTAGCCGTAATCGTGCCGGGAGCCGTAACCGCCGTAGCCGTCACTTTCAAGCCCTGCACGCCGCCCGCGGCTAGAGCAACTTCATCCGTAGCCGGAAAGTACAGGCCGGTGTTTGCATCGCCCGAGCGAGCGAGCGCAGGCGCGGCTACAGAACCCGCTTCCAGGTTCTTAGTGCCATCGCGCACCGCGGCGATAAAGGCCGACAGGGTACGCATGTAGTCGTCCATCGTGGACGCATTCTCGGTGCCAGCCGGGCTGTTGCTGGCCGCCGTGGTGGATAGCTCGGTAATGAGGGTCGGAACAGGCATAATGATTTCCTAGTTAGAGAGCAGGCCGCCAATGGCGCCCGCTTTTGGCAACACGTAGTCGGTGACCGGGCGAACCGCCTTCAGAGGCGCATTGCCGTGCTTAAGATATTCAGCAAGCCACTTGCTGTTAAGCGCGGAGGCCGTCAGGCGCCCGCCGACGATGGCCGAGCCGAGCGAGCCTAAGCCCGCCGCGCCGCCAATGACAGCGGCCCCGATGGTGCGCGGCATCGTGCCGCTATCGCCTATCGGGCGCTTCATAAACTGGCCGGCTATGTCGGCTAGCTCTTTGAGTTCCGGCGACTTCAACCGCTCCTTCGCCTGCGCGAGCCTGGCCGCCGTAATCTTCGGCTCGGCGCCCGCGGGAACTAGCTTCTTAAGGTCTGACATATTTGCATACTGGCGGCGCGTGAGCGCGAACTTGGCCGCCTCATCCGGCCCGAGGGTGCGGTTGAGCGCGTCGGCCAGCGCTTCGCGTATCTCGCGCGCATGGTGCCCGACGTCGCGGTCGCCTGACTTGCTGAGTGCGTCGAGTTGCTTCTTGACGCCGTAGGCGGCTTGCGCCGGCAAGTTGCCAGCCTCGTCTACCTTGTCGAGAATGTTGCCGACTTGCTTGGATACGCGCGAAAACTGTTCTTGCGAGAGTGAGTCTTGCGCTTCACCCAAAGCCTTGAAGGTGCGATCCAGCGCTACGCGGTCAAACTTGACGTCGGTAGTGGTCAGGACACGCTCGAACTCGTTGCCGAGCCGCAGCTTGGCGCGCGTCAGCGCTTCGGCCATATCGTCGGTCTGTTCCCCGACTGAGCCGGCAAGCCTGCGATTGAGGGAGGCAATCTGCCCTGCGTCCTGCTTGGCGATGCCCGAAAACGGCATGTACTCAGCCGCCGCGCGCATCGCCTGGACGGGCTTGCTCTTGACAAGCTGATCGGCCCGAATGTCGATGCCAAGGGCTTTGGCGCGTTCCGCCAGCGCTTCCACCTTCGGCGTCATGGTGCTAGAACCGCGTGCTGCCGCGCCGATGACCTTGGCCGCGCCTGCGCCTACGGCTGCACCGCCCGCGCCCCACGCCATGTTTTCCAGGCGCGAGTCGTCCGACGTTACCGGCTGCGAGCCTGCGAAGGCTGCGCCGCCGGCCGCGCTGGTCAGCATCGGAGCCGCCTTAGCAGCCGCCAGAATCTTTGGCGCCTTCATCACCGCGCCGGCCGGGAGTGCGTACTGCACGCCTTGCCCGATGATGTTGCCGGCCATGCCCGCGCCGGTGTCCATCAGCGGTTTGTCGAGGCGTTCCGCTTCGTCTACGCTGGCGTTGACCGCCTGTAGCCGGGCGTCGGACGTGCGGCCGAGCTTGTTGGCCGCCTGCTCGCCTAACTGCACCAGGCCGCGCTCGGTGTCAACGATTGACTTACCAAAGCCCGCCAGCCCCTTTTGCAGCCAATTCATATCGGCGGTAGGGTCGAGCGGCTTTTCGGCTGGCGCCTTCGCCTTTGGGGCGAATAGCTTTTGCGCTTGCGCGATGATTTCCTCGTCGCTCGCGCCATCCGGCCCGGCGATGACTCGCACTTTGCCGGACGGGTCTTTGACCTTGTATTCAGCCATTAGCGAACTACCGACCATGCACTGCCGGCGCCCGGAGCGCTGTTGCCCCAGTCCGAACCGCCGCCGCCTTGCGCGCCGCCGTTCATCGTATTAATGACGGTCATGTAGTGCGTTTTGACTTCAGCTAGCGCCGTGCGAAACTCCTTGTCCGACATATTCGGATTAAGAGCGCCGAGCGTGGATTGCAGAAGTTCCAATTCGCGCACGGTCACGTTGCCAAGCGCGCCGCCGGTGGGCGAGCTACGCCGCATTTCGGCTAGTGCGTCAAAGCCGATATTGGCTTTCACAACGTCGATGATGGAACGCTTGTTGTAGGCGGTCGTGCCAGGAACTTGCCCTAGCCCCGAGCCGGTCAGGCCGGTCGTGAAAAACCCGGTCATATCTTCAGCTTTTTTCAAGTTGGCGAGCACTATGTCCGCTTTGGCGTTGACCTGATCCTTAAGAATCTGATCCTTCGCGCTCGTATCTTTCGGGCCACCTGCAATCGGACGTTGGCCCCACGAGCCATCTTCGTTCTTAACCCACTCGAAACCGTTAGGGGCTTTCGCGCCCGCCGGGCCGCCGCGATCCCTCTGCGCGAGTGCAAGATGCCCTTGTGCAACCCGATTCGCAGCCCACCCGCGCGCCGAGGCGTCGCGGTCGGAAGCAGACATATTGATCGGCAACGAATTGCCAGCGATAGGCTTAGCGAAGGTTTGGCGGTCGCCCTGGTTAACTGATACCGGAGCAACGTAGCCTTTCATCGGGGCGCCGACCGGACGACCAAATTCGTCTTGTTGTTGCACGCCTTTGCTGCCATCGGGTAGATCGACGTCAACCGTGCGCGCAACTTTAGTCCGGCCCCAATCTTCCATGCCGGCCAGCTTTTGTGCGTCCTCGATTGACATACCGAGCGCCATCGCTTGCCGCGGATCGTATTTGGTACGCGGGGCATTTTCCATGCTGCCCGGCTTCATAACCGAAGCGCCGGGCGCGTACTGCTCTTGCCCGATGCCCGCCAGGTACGCCTGTAGCTTTTGCTGCGCGAGCAACTTCTGTTGCGCGGCCGCAACGGCGGCTTTACGTGCCTCGGCCTGAGCGCGGTTTTCGTCCATCTGCGATTGCCAGAGTTGCTTTTGCTGGTCGGCCTTGGACGCCTGGTTGTAGGCGTTCATGCCGCCCATCAGCGCTTTGCCTTCGTCGCCACGGCGCACGCCGAGCAAGCCCGCGCCCATTGCCCACATGGCTTGGTCGTTAGGGCTACCGAACATTTGATCGAACATTCGTCTATCCTGCGTAAGAGAAGGGACTGCGGCGCGGCGGAGTTCCGCGCAACATGCCGGGGCCATATATGCCGTCAGCGTTTAATTGATCCGGCGTCTGTTGCTGCGCGCCGGGCGCCATCCCCTGATCGGAGCCGAGCAAACCTTGCATTTTGGGGTAGCTGGCCGGATTGCCAATTTGCATACGCGCCATCGCATCTGCGGGCGGAGTATACGCGCGTTGCTGCGGCATGGCAACCTGGCTATAGTCGTTCTGGCCTTGCGTGCCTAGCAGGCCCGGCAAGTAGTCCTGACGCACACGGCGCTCAGTCTCGGTCGGCCCCATCGGGCCGGTCGGCCCTTGCTGCCGGGATAGCCCGCCCGCGTTGCCGCCCCACATGGTCGGAACGGGCGCCGGGATCGCGGCTTGCGCCCCGCCCTGCCCTGAGCCGCCTTGCCCGCCGGCTAGGCCGCCGGCCAACATGCCGCCGAGCTTGGCGATTTGCGACCAGTTTTGCGGGTTTGACACGTAATCCTGTACCGACTGCCCGGCTTGCGAAGCTAGGTCACTTACTGACAACCCGCCGCCCGCTGAAGCAGCGCCCGGCGCCGAAGTAGCGCCCGTGCCGGCTGCGCCTAAGTCGCCCATGCCGCTGCCCCAAAAGCTACCCGCGCCTTCGCCCGCGCCGCCCGCTGCACCGCCAGCGCCATACGCCGCTGCGCCTGCGCCCGCCGCCGCCGCGCCGGCTACGATCAACATGCCCCGGTTATCGGTGCTGGCGTTGGTATCCCATTGCTGCCTACCCTGCATGTACGGGACGTACTGATCGCCTTCGCGTCGATAGCCGATGGTCGAGCCTTCATGCTGCGCGCTCTTTACCATCAGACCTATATCGTCCAGCGACGAGCCGGTCAGCATGTAGTTTGGGTTTGTCCACTGCGGCGAAGTACCTTCACCCGTCCATGCGCGGTTTAGGTTCGACGGCAGCCCGTGCCGCGCGATGGCTTCGGGGGTCATTTCAAAGTATGACTGTCCATAGCGCGCGTTGCGGACGGGGCCGCTGTCGCCGGTAACGCCGAAAGCGTTGTAGTCCCACTCGTTGTTATCAACGCCGGACGTAAAGTCGCTATATTGGAACGTGGGCGCGTCAAAGAAACCGCCGCCGCCTGTGTCAACGCGCATCGTAGCCATGTTAGTAAGTGTTCACAATAGGAGCCGGCGACTGATAGCCGAAGTCTTGGCGCGGTTGCGCCCCACCCGCCATGCCGTTGCCAAGCTGCAAGCCGAGTAGCCCGCCGCCGACAGCGGAGGCGAAACGGTTGCCCGGCTGCGTCGTCTGTTGCTGGCTAAAGCCGCTGTTCATGCCGAGCGGTTGACCCATGATGCCGAGTTGCTTGTTTGGGTAGTTGTTCCAATCTTCCCATCGCTGCGAATTGTCGTCTGCGTAAGCCTGGCCCTGCTGTTGCTGCATTCCGCCCGACTGCATCTGCGCGTTCGCGTTCTGGAAACGCTGGTTCTGATAGTTGAGCGCCATCGGAATCGCCTGCATCTGGCGCTGCATTCCGTTGTTGTAGTCCTGAAAGCGGATGTTGTTTTCCGAGTCCGCCAAGCCTTTAGCGGTCTGCGCGGCGACGCCCGAGTTGCCGAACGAGCCGGAGCCGAACGCGGCCTGGCCCATGCGACCTTGCACGTCATCGGCGGTCTGCCGGAGCAGGCCGTTAAGATACGGATTGGCTTGCGGGCCGGCCAGCGCGCCCATCAACGCCTGCGAGCCACCCATCATCTCCATGCCGCCGTTGCCGCCATTGGCGGTGTTGCGAACGGAGTCCATCGCGCCGTACTGATCTTGGGTCAGTCCAGCGACGCGCTGCGTCGGATTCGCCATGTACGGGCGGTTGGCGACCTGGTTCGCAAAGTTCTGATATGCGTTCCATTGCCCCTGCATCGCCGGGTTGCCGGTCGATTGCGTGTTCGTCTGCGGGCCGCCGGCCTGTGCGCCGAAATAGCTGCCGACCGCGCCTGCAACCGGGCCGATCCAATCTCCGTAACCTGTCATGTGCTTACCTACGCCCTGCGGGCATTAATGGAATTTCGTAACCCGTAACCCGGACACCGCCGGTGAATGAGAATTGGCCCCTGTGCCAGCGGCCTTGTTGCATTAAAGTGAAGCGTCCTGGCACGCCTATCGGCGCTGGCGGATCGTTCGCTGCGCCGGTCGGGCCGGTCAGTTCGATGCCGCCTAAGTTGTGCGACGAGTACACCGCGCCAGTCGCCGTAGTCGGGCGCAGCGCATAGGTGCAATACATTTCGTTAAGGCGTGACACCCGCGCGCCATCGCCGCTATCGGCGGTCTGGAAGTAGCTCGATCCGGGCGTGCCGTTGTAAGTCTTTAGCTTGTTGTCCGTGCCGAACACCGCCAGGTTGCGGGCGCTCGCCGTCCAATACGAGCTATCGCCCGTTTCGGTCTGCGCGTCAAACGTGCCGACCAAGCCGTCAAACGAAATGCCGGAGCCGACGTATACCAGCGCCGTTTCGATGGCCGTATCGACGTAGCCCCATTCTTTCGTACCGACGTGATAGACCAGCGCGCGGTTCAACGTGGTCGAGGTCGAGTCGGGAAAGAACACCCAAACGCGGTTTTTGTCTTTCTCGTAGACGCATTCGACCAGGTTAGCGACTGACGGCGCGACGTTATCGGCGTACCACTGGCGCACCTGGCCCTCACCCAACTGCACGGGGCGCGAGCCGTCATACAGCCAAAAGCCGTCTTGCGCGACGATAAAGTGCGCGAATCCAATGTCGCACACGGCGCGGGCGCCGACGCAGCCGACTTCGGGAATCTCGGTAAACTGCCAGATAGCCGTTCCGCCAACGTAGCGGCCGTGATACATCGAGCCGGCTTTGTAGGCGACGATGGAGTCATTGCCGAACTTCTTGGCCGCCATGATCGGCCCGCCAGCGCCGAGCAGGCGTCCGGTCGTGCATTGCGTCGCGGCTGCTACCGTCCAACTCGTGTGATCGTTGAGCGCCGAGCACCACCAGCGATCCGGCGATACGCCGTAGGTCGCGTCACTGGTGTTGAACGCGAACACGAAGCCGCCGCCTGACGTGACGACGGACTCAACCACCTTGGCCTTCGGGCCGGTGATGTTTGCAAATGCGCCGATGCTCGAATGCTGCATCGCGTCGCTGTAGTTGGTCGCTATCGTGGCGTCGCCAAACTGGCAGAATTGCCAGATCGAACCGGCCGTGTAGGAGCCGGCGCCGACGCTGCGATCCGTCCAAGCGGGCGACGCAAATTCGTATAGCTTAGTGCCCGTACCGGCGAACGTGCGGCGCGTGCCAGAAAGCAATTGCACGGTAGCGGCGCCGGTGACGGCGGCTGCAACGGCGTTTCCGCCGACGTCTAACTGCGTCGCCGCGGCCTCGATGCCGGCCCGGTAGGGCACCATATTCTGCATGTTCGTGCAGATGCCCGGCGTGTTGCTCTCGGCGTCGGGCGTAAAGCCGCGCATCATGGCTAGTAGCCCCGCGTGATGTTGTAAGAGCTAGGTATCGGCAGGTCGGTGCGGCGCGAATGCCCGCGGTTGCGGCCATCCGACAATAGAAGCGATTCGAGGGCGGCGTCGCGCTTCGCCTTGGCGAAGGTCGCAACGTCGGCGTCTACCAGGTGCAGCGCGGCCTCATGGATGGCGCCGAACAGGTAAACGTCGGGGTGATTCGTCAATAGCCAGTTGGTCAAGTCAGTGGCAAGTGACCACCGCTTGTAGTAGCGCAGCTTCAGCGAGTAGGCCGCATCGGCTACAAAGTCAAATTCGATAGTGCTGTCGGTCACGCCATACTGGCCCGGCCGCCCGGTCACTTGTGCAGTCACGCGCGAGGCGTCAATCACCGCCCACGGGGCGCGCATGAGAGAGTACGTGCCGTCAACGTAGTTAAGCTCGATTTCCTCTAGGAAACCGGCGGGCAGCGCCACGGAGTAGCCGGCCGCGGCCAGGCTCAACGTCGTGGTATCCATCGCCGCCCGAACACGCACGCGGCGGTTGATTTCCGCTTCAGCGAGTGCAATGTAGTCGGGGATCAGCGTGGTTAAATCCGAACGTCGCATAAACGTCGCCACGGACGTTTGCAGTTCCGCGTAGGTACTAAGCGCCATTCGTAAAATCCTTTGGGGTAGACAGAAAAAAGCGCCAGGGCTTGTGGCCCCGGCGCTCCTAGTGCTCGCTGGCGATTAAGCGTCAGCGTGGATACGTGCGGCCCATTCGGCGCGCAACGTTTTGAAGCCGTACAGAACGTCCAAACGGCAAGGGAACGAACGGTCAGCAACGGTAAAGTCACGAACAACGCTCATCGAAATGCCGTCCATTACTTCACGGGCGGCAAAATCAACACCTTTCGGCAGCACTAAGTCGGCTGTTGCGAAAGTAAACGCGTCTTTATGGAACACCATGTCGGCGTTAATCAATTCGTTCGCGCCGGCTGCAACTTTGACGATTGCCGAACCGTTAGCAATCGCGTTGCTAACGTTCTGGCGGCCACCCGTGGCAACGACTGCCGGGGCAATTTGGATTGAACCCGCACCACCCGCGTAATCAGCGGTGATAACAAACTGCTTAAGCACGCCCGTCGAGGCTTTCGTCTCGGAATGAACGGAGAACACACCAGCGAACGTGATAACGTCGCCTTTCTTGAACGTCGCGGTTCCCGTGGAAACAACGATGCTCGAACCGACTTGGTTCACGCCGTTGGTAACATAGGTCGTGGCCTTCGGTGCCGTTCCGGTCGTGTGCGCGACGAGCAGCGTGTTTTCGTAGTGGTCGAAACCACCCGTGCGGCCCATCTTGCCTTCGCGGTACTGCTTGCTGATTTGCTCGCTGTCTTGGAACAAGCCCTTGACTGCATCAACCAACTTAACCGATGAACCAGTCGAGAGCAAGCTCGAACGGTCGCCGGCCGGGGTCAGGTTGTCTTGCAACATCTGACGGCCCTTCAACACTGACAACAGATTAAACGCCACGCCGTCTTGATCGACAACGTTGTAGACGTCTTTGTACATCGAGAGCGCGTCGGCTTCGATGTTCGCAGCCAGAACCGACATTGCCGGTTTCAGGATACGGTCGCTGAAGTCGTCCAGCGAGAGTGTCAATTCGGTTGACGTGAAGTTAAGGTCAACGCCTTTGACGGTTGCAACTTGCAGGGTCGTGCTGGCTTCCGTTGTGTCTTGCGACGACATTGTGAGGCCGGTACGGACGGTGTACTCGTTCGGCAAACGGATTTTCAGGCTGTCACCGATCTTCGCGCCGTCTTTGGCGAAAGAGTCGTCATACTGACGGTTGATGTTGCCGATGAAATTCAGTTTTTGATGCAATACGCGCAGAGCTTCGCGGGTAACCGCGGTCGGCGTAAGAATTGTGTTAGCCACTTTAATTCCTTAGATGAATAGGTTGTAAACGGAGGTTTACCGCTTGCCTTTCTTGACAAGATCGGCTAGACGCCATTTGTTCCATTCCTCGCTACTCATCTTGTCGGGGTCTTTACTTCCGGCGGAAGCTGACTGACCGACCTTTGGTACGGGCACTGGTTTAGGCGGTGAAACGGGCGCTTTGGCTACCTGGACTGCTTTTTTGGAAACCATTGCGTCATGCAACATAATTACTACGCGCGGGTCATAGATGTTGTTCACTTCCTGCGGCGTGTAGCCGTATTCGTTGACTGCAAAATCTCTGATCGCGTCTTGCTTCTCCTGGCCCCACCCCGGAATCTTCTCCGCGAGTGTGGTCTGGCCTTCGGCCACAATGCGGGCCGCTTGCTCTCGTTGCTTGTTCTGATACGTCTGTTGCTTTTCTGTCAACGCTCGATTCGTGCTTTCACGCTCGAACTTCAACGACTCCAACTGCTTGAATGCCTCACGGGCCGCCTGGGGGTCAGAACCGATCCATGCGTGCCAGTCAACTTTCTCGTACTCGGCTAGCGTCTTGTCAATCGACTTCAGTTGCGCTATCTCGCCAATGTGTTCCTGCGCCTGTTGCATCTGCGCGGCGTAGGCTTGCTCCGCCTGCCGGCGCTGTTCCGCTACGGCTTGCGTCTTTTTGGTAAAGCCTGAATGAAGCTCTTTACCGATTTCCTGCAACCTGGCCGCGAGTTCGGGCGGTGTACCGGCCGGAAGCTCGAATCTATGGTCTACAAACACGATTTCTGCGGGCGGAATCACTTCCGGCGCTGCATCGGCATCGTTATCTACTGCGTCGGTTGCCGTGGCTTCGCTGCTTGTGTCCGCCACGACTTCCGGGGAATCCGGGCTAGTCGTATCTTCCATCATGTTTCCTAATTGTAAACGTCATGCCCACGATAGATGCCGTGTGGGCGGCCGGCTAGATCATCCGTTAGCGTCCCGTTTCGGCAGGCTCATGTTCTGGGCGAGCGATTGAATTTCGGTCAACACGTCAAACAACTGGCCCGGCCCACTGATCGCCTGCGCGTGCTGGTCGAGCGTCGATGAGTTCGTCAGGTTCACGCCTTTGACGCCTTCGCGGGCGGCCAAGATGCCGGACGCCAATTCGAGCATCGTAGTTTCGCGGTCGGCTTGAATCTGCGCCGCCTTGATGCGCTCGTTGCTGGCGATTTTCTCGCGCTCGATGCCGGCCTGGTGCTGCATCTGAATCTGCTCGGCTTGCGCCTTCAGCGCGGCTTCGGCCTGGAACTTCTGAATGTCTACTTGCGCGTCGGCCTGCTTTTGCTGCGTTGACGCCTGCATCCGCGCGGCTTCAATCTGCATCGTGACCTGGCCCTTGGCCTGCTCTTTAAGCAGTTCGGGCGCCGGGCCTTGCGGCGCGTTCATCTTTTTCTCGATGCGCTCGGCTAACTTGTCGGCTTGCGGCCAGTCCAGGTTCTTAGCCAGAATGTCGAGCATGTCCGGCGCCAGTTGCGGCACGGCGCGGATAAATTCGATTTGTTGGGTCGCGGCTTCCTCGCGGCGCGTGCTGTAGCTCGGGCCGGCCTTCACAACGACGTCATAGCTGCCAACTGCCAGGTCGAACACGCGCGGCGCGTCTTTCCAGACAATCGGCTGGCCTAGCTGGATTTGCTCGGGCGAACCATCTTCGCCAAGAATGCGGATGATCCGGTCTTTTTCGTAGACTTGCGGGATCAGATCGACCAGGATACGGCCGCCATGACGCACGGCGCGGGCCAGGTTGTCGATGAAGTGGAACGTCGAAACGTCGGACTCACGCTGCCGGTTGCGAATCGCAACGCCGGAGCGCTCATTGCCCTGCGCGCCCATGCCGGCATCGTGAATGCCGATAATCGCTTTCAGGTCGTCAGAGGCGTTCATCGCCTCTTGCAGCGCGCCCGCGGCGGCGCCGCTGTCTAGCGGCTGGCGGATCGGGGCTATCGGGCCGTCATATTCGACGTAGGCG
>JACCZX010000206.1 GCA_013695705.1 Burkholderiaceae bacterium
ATCGACACGTCGGTGGCAGCCTCGATCGGGTGGCCCTGGTGCACGCGGCCACCGACACCCGCGAACTCGCCTTCGGAATTTTCCCGCACGATGACCCAGTCGAGATCTTCAGTCTTGCAGCGCTTAAGTGGGCCGTCGATGCCGGGCAGGATGCGCGTCGGACGCACATTGGCGTACTGGTCGAAGCCTTGGCAAATCTTCAGGCGAAGGCCCCATAGCGTGATGTGATCGGGGACGTGCGGGTCGCCAGCGGACCCGAAAAGAATCGCATCCTTGTCGCGCAACGCATTGAGGCCATCGTCCGGCATCATGACGCCGTGCTTCCGGTAGTAGTCGGCGCCCCAGTCGAAGTTCTCGAACTCGAAACGGAAGGCCTTGCTCGACGTGGCGAGCGCTTCCATTACTTTCTGACCGGCAGGAACAACTTCCTTGCCGATTCCGTCTCCGGGGATAGTTGCGATGCGATACGTTTTCATTTGTTGTCTCGTTTACTTATGGGCGCTGCCGCTACTGTACGTCGCGCTGATAATGGCTTTAGGTGGGCATCAAGGACGAAGACTACGGCGGGTGCGACTTCGCGTGCCGCGATCTCGAAGGACACTTGTGGAAACCGCCTGGCGGGCCGTGCCCGCCGATTCATTCAACCTTGACGTTGGCGGTCTTGACCAGGTTCGCCCAGAACTTTCCGTCTTCCACCAGAAAACTGACGAACTGCTCCGGAGACGCGGACAGCGACACCTCGGTGCCCTCGCGTGCCAGCGATGCCTTGACCGAAGCCTGCTGCATCGCTGTGATCGTCGCGTCGTAGATTTTTTTGACGATGGCAGGCGGCGTGCCGGCGGGCACGAACATGCCGTACCAGAACTCGAGGTTGTACTCCGGCAGGCCAGCCTCCTTCATTCCGGGCAGGTCGGGCACCAGCGGCGAACGCTCGCGCGTGCTGACGGCGATCGTGTGCAGTCTTCCTCCAGCGTGCGGTAGCACCGAGGGCGGAGTTCCAAAGGTGACCTGCGTGTCGCCCGCCATCACGGACTGGATGGCGAGGGCGCCGCCGCGATAGGGGATGTGGGTCATCTCCGCACCTGTCAGCTGCGTGAAAAGTGCCGCCCCCAGATGCGGCGCCGAACCGTTGCCCGACGAGGAGTAGTTGAGCTTGCCCGGTTCCTTCTTGGCCGCGGCAATGAGTTCGGACACTGAGCGGATGCCTGTGTTTGGATTGACTGCGAGCACCAGTGGCGACGTCGTCATCTTCGTGACGGGTGCGAGATCCGCTGGCTTGTACGGCAGCTTGGGATTCAGCGCTGGATTCACCGAGATGCTGCTCGGACTTGCGATCAGCAGTGTGTACCCGTCTGCCGGTGACTTGGCGACGATGTCCGCGGCGATACTCGAGCCGGCGCCCGGCTTGTTGTCGACGATCACCGGCTGGCCGAGTGCTTTGCTGAAGGCATCGCTCATCGCACGCGCCACATAGTCGGCTGCCCCCGCGGGCGCGAAGCCGACCACCAGGCGGATCGGCTTATTGGGATACGCGGTGGACTGTGCCCAGGTAGTCGAAGCGAATGCGCCGAGGGCCAGCGCCAGAATCAGTTTTGTACTTTTCATCGGCTTGTCTCCTTGCGATTGAATATTAGGATGCAATCGGCATTCGCAGAATGATCTTTCCCACCTGGCTGCCGGCTTCCATGCGGGCCTTGGCATCGGCCAGCCGCGCGAAGTCCATCACTTGATCGATGTGTGGCTTGATGCGCCCGACCGCGAAATGCGGCATCACCTCCGCGACGAAGCGCGGGACCGCAGCCGCGCGCTGTTCATTCGTGCGCAGCTTGTTGGAAACGCCAAACAGCGTGAGCCGCTTGGCGTGCAAAGCTGCGAGGTCGATCTCGGCATGCACCACGCCGTCGACATAGCCCACCGTGGCGAGCCGCCCCTCGAAGGCGAGTGCGCGCATGTTCTCCGCGAACACGGTGCCTCCGACGGTGTTGACGATCAGGTCTGCGCCGTGTTGGCCTGTCACCTCCATGACTGCAGCGGCGAAGTCCGGCTTGCGGGAGCACAGGGCAACGTCGAGACCGAGCGGCTTGAGCGCCGCCAGTTTATCGGCGGAACCCGAAGTGCCGATGACCCGCGCGCCCAGCGTCTTGCCCAGTTGCAACGAGGCCACGCCCACACCGGATGACACGCCATTGATGAGCAGCCATTCATCGCGCTTCAGGCGGCCCTGCAGCACCAGCATGTCGTAGGCGACCAGGAAGGTCAGCGGAATGCTCGCTGCCTGTTCCCACGAAAGTCCGGGCGGTACCGTCATCGCCTCTGCGGATTCCATCAGCGCGTACTCTGAAAACGCGCCTGCGCAACGGCCCATCACCCGATCTCCCTGTCGGAAGCCAGCGACTTTTGCGCCGACGCTTACGACTTCGCCAGCACCTTCACCGCCAATTGCCTTCCACGTTCCGGGCTTGCCATGCAGGCCATGTCCCAGCAGGAACTCACCGTGGTTGAGTCCGGCGGCGTGCATGCGCACCAGCAACTGCCGCGGACCTGGCTCCGGCATAGGACTGTCGCGTAGCTCCAGCACGGTGGCCGTGTCGGTCATCTGCATCCAGTAAGACTTCACGCATGTTCCCTGTTGTTAGGTCTGCACGCGTCGCCGCTCGATGCGTTGCTGGACTCGGTCATCAATACACTCCGTCAAGTTCGTGACGAAAGTTACTTCGGAACTTGACGCACAGGAGAAATTCGCATGCGTGAAGGTGTGCTTCAGATTCCCACGATGAAAGACAGATGCTCTCCCGAAGAATGGCAGGCGCGTGTGGACCTGGCCGCATGCTATCGGCTAGTCGATCTTTATGGCATGTCCGACATGATGGCCAACCACATCTCGGTGCGAGCGCCGGGAGACGAGGCCTTCCTTATCAACCCCTACGGGATGATGTACGAGGAGATCACCGCATCCTGCCTGATCAAGCTGGACCTCGCCGGCAACATCCTGTCGCAACCGGACTTTGGAGCCCTCAACTACGGCGTAAACAAAGCTGGCTACGTGATCCACAGCGCGGTGCACGAGGCGCGTCCAGAAGTCGGCTGCGTGATCCACACTCACAGTTGGGCTTCGATGGCGGTTTCATCGCTCGACTGCGGTCTGCTGCCGATCACGCAGACCGCGATGCGCTTTCTCAAGATTGGCTATCACGAGTACGAAGGCGTGGCGTTGAATGAGGCCGAGAAGAAGTCGCTCGTTCGCGACCTCGGCAGCGGCGAAGCCTTAATTTTGCGCAACCACGGTGCGCTCATTGTCGGACGCACCGCGGGCGAAGCGTTCAACTGGACGCACCGTCTGGAACTCGCGTGCCGCTCGCAGATCGCTGCCATGTCGTGCAACACCAAGCTGCACGAAGTGCGGCAGAAGGTGATGGAGGAGACGTGGAACAACTACCAGCCCGGTACGCGGCGTCCGTATGGGGTCATGGAGTGGGCTGCACTGCTGCGCAAGCTCGACCGCATCGATCCCAGTTATCGTGACTGACAGCGAAAATCTCAGGGGAGAATAAAATGAATTTATCTATATGCAGCATGCGCCACCGCACGTTTGCTGCGATGGCTGTAGCGTGCATCGCGATCACCGCCGCTCCGGCCTCCGCGCAGACGAGTGACTTTCCGAATCGCCCGGTCCGGGTACTGGTGGCGTTCACAGCCGGCGGCACGACCGACATCCTCACGCGCGCTGTGAGTCAGAAGTTGTCTGAGCGCCTGAAACAGCAGTTCATCGTCGACAACAAGCCGGGTGGTGGCGGCAACATCGGCACCGAATTGGCCGCGCGCGCCACTCCCGATGGCTACACGCTGATTGTCAACTCCGTTGGGCCGATCGCAGTCAACCCGTCGCTGTACAAGAAGCTGAACATCAATCCACTGGTGGATCTCGTGCCGATCGTGAAGATCGCCGATGTCCCGAACGTCCTCGTGGTGCATCCATCGGTGCCGGCCAGCACGTTGGACGAATTCATCGCCTACATGAAGGCCAACCCGGGCAAGCTCAACTACGGCTCCACGGGCATCGGCACCTCATCGCACCTGTCCGGCTTCATGCTGACCCAGCGCACAAGCGCTGATACCGTGCACGTGCCGTACAAGGGCGCCGACGCGCTCAACGATTTGCTAACCGGTCGCGTGCAATTCATGTTCGCGACGATTCCGTCGGTGATCCAGCACATTCAGGCCGGCAAGCTGCGCGCGCTGGCGGTCACCAGCACACAGCGCTCGCGCGCATTGCCCGACGTTCCGACTGTCGCGGAAAAAACCTTCCCTGGCTTCGAGGCCGGCTCCTGGTTCGGTTTCTTCGCGCCGAAGGGCACACCGCAAAATGTGATCGCGGAATTGAACAAGGCCGTAAACGAAGCGCTGCCTGCGCTCGAAGCGCAGATGATCCGCGAAGGCGCCGACCCCGTCGGCGGCACGCCCGAGCAATTCGCCCAGTTCGTGCAGAAGGAATACGAGAAGTGGAAGGTCATCGTGCGAGACTCGAAGGCGACCGCGGAGTAACGAGCGTCGGCGACGCCCCGAGGTCACTTCGTCTGCTGCTTTCATCCGCGGCGGCGCGTGACCTCTCGCCACGGGTGAGCGAGGCTCTCGACGGAGCGTCGTGGCTCCACGTCGCACCGGGCGATCGGGAGACGGACTTCGACGTTGCTTTTATTTCACGCGACGTCACCGGTCTGTCCACCAAACATCAGGTGCAGCCGGCGACGAAGGTGTTCTACGACGCGCTGCTCGCGGCGCCGAGCCTGCAATGGGTGCACGTGCATTCGGCGGGAGCCGATCGGCCTGTCTACGTAGCACTGCGCGAACGCGGCGTGCAGCTCACTACTTCTTCTGGCGCCAACGCACCGGTCGTGGCTATCAGCGCGCTGTCAGGGATCCTCGCGCTTGCGCGCCGCCTGCCTTTGTTATTGGCGGCGCAGCGTGAGCGCCGCTGGGCACCGCTGTTTGAGTCTGGAGTGCCGCGCGACTTGGAAGGGCAGTCGGCCGTTGTCGTTGGCTGGGGACCGATCGGGCAGCGAATCGGTGCACTGCTTCAGGCGCTTGGCGTACGAGTCGCAGTGGCTCGACAGTCATCCGTGCCGGCGGGCACGGAAATTCCGACGGCGCAGTACGCACAGCTGCAGCTGCTACTGCCGCAAGCGGACTGGCTGGTGCTGTGCTGCCCGCTTAGCGCAGAAA
>JACCZX010000211.1 GCA_013695705.1 Burkholderiaceae bacterium
GAACGATGTCGACGCAGCGAACCAGTAGGCAGCGACGATATAACTTGCTACTGCCGCAGCTACGCGAGAGGGTGCGTAGCGAACGGTCGCGATGATGGTCGTGATCAAACCGAACGTGGCGACGAACTCGCTGAACAGCTGCGCCGCGCCCGAGCGCTGCTTCACGGACAATTGCACTACTGGCATGGTTGCTCGCTCATCGCTGCGATCGCCTATCTGCAACATCCGGCGCTTGCGCGCTCGGTCTCGACCGGCGGCGCAGTATTGACCGGCGCACAGCACGAGGAGTGTGGCTTGTCATCCTCGGCGGGCGGCGGCGTGTGGTCAGTGCCAAAAAATTCGACCTGCGCGAGCGTGTGATAAGTCTCCCAAGCCACGCCCTGCGGGTCGGTGTACCAGTATTTATTCCCACGCGCGTAGCAGCAACTCACGCCCTTTTCAGCCGCAGCTACGAGATCTGCCTGCTCTGCCTGTGTGCGCAGCGCCTCGAGTTCAACGTCCGAATCGACCTGCAGTCCCAGATGATTGACTCCGATGTGCTCTCCGCGCTGCGAAATCGCAAAATTAAGGCGGGGGTCGTCGACCATCCATTTTGCATAGTCGGGTTTGCTCACGGTGGGCTCGGCGTCGAACAGCGCCGAATAAAAGCGGACGCTCGATTCAAGATCCTTAACTCCAACATGCACGTGAAAGCGTTTCATGCTCGTACCTTTCTTCGGGATTTCGGGGAGGTGGATGAGGGAGAACAGCCGGCCGCGTCAGGCGCGCACGCGACCCCGTCCGCAGCGCAGCAGTTTTCGGTAAGAAAGCCGAGCAGCCGATTCATTACCGCGAAATTCGCGGAGTAAAAGACAAATCGACCGTCCTGCCGCGAAGTGATCAGCTTCGCGTAAGCGAGTTCCTTCAGGTGAAACGACAGCGTGGCGGGAGAAACGCGCAGCTGCTCTGCGATTTCGCCCGCCGCCAGTCCACTCGCACCCTGCTGCACCAGCAGGCGAAATACGTCTAGTCGAGTTTCCTGGGCGAGCGCGGCAAGCGAATGGACCGCGTCTGTCGTTTTCATATTTCGATAATCATCGAAACGATGCGGGTTGTCAAGCACTCAGTGCGCATACACGTGATACCAATTTCACAGCCGGCAAGCAGCGGGTAATGAGCTAGCCGATACCCTTGATGATGGCCACCGGCACACACCGCCGATGACCGAAGAAATTGAATTCAACCCATCCTTCGACTAATGGCCCGTAGGTTGGCGAGCAACTTCTGCCAACCGATGCGCCATTGCTTCGGCGATAATGGCCTCCGAGGCCTCGACCATTACGCGCAGCACCGGCTCAGTGCCCGACGGCCGAATCAACACGCGGCCGCTGCCGTTTAGCTCCCGCTCAACGTCCGATACGGCAGCCATCAGATCGGCATGCATCGTCCATTCAAAGTCACGGTCGACATCCGCATTCACCAATGCCTGCGGCATCAGCACCAGTTCAGAAGTCAGCTCCGCGAGCGATTTTTGTTGCCGCTGTGCCGCAGCCAGTACTTGCAACGCGCTGACGATGCCATCGCCGGTGGTATGGCAATCGAGGCAGAGCAAATGACCCGAGCCTTCGCCGCCGTATAGCCAGCCTTTTTCCTCGAGTAGTTCGAGCACATAGCGATCGCCGACCCTGGCGCGCGCAAACGGTACGTTGAGCTCGCGCAGCTTTCGTTCGAGCGAGTAATTGGTCATCAGCGTGCCAGCGACACCCTTCACTCGTTCGCGCCGCATGCGGTCGCGCACGACGATGTACAAAAGCTCGTCGCCGTTATAAACCCGCCCGGTGTCGTCGGCGATCAACACCCGATCAGCGTCACCGTCGAGTGCGATGCCAAAGTGCGCCTGGTGTTCCCGCACTGCTCGCGCCAGATGATCGGCATGCACAGCGCCGACACCATCGTTGATGTTCATTCCGTTGGGCGACGCACCGATCGAAATGACTTCGGCACCGAGCTCGTGGAACACCGGCGGCGCCACGTGATAAGCAGCGCCGTGGGCACTGTCGACAACGATCTTGAGTCCTTTGAGATCAGCCTCGTTCGAAAACGTGCGTTTGCAGAATTCAATGTACCGCCCGGCTGCATCGTCAAGGCGCCGCGCCTTGCCGAGCCGTTTGGAATCGACGCATTGCCATGGCCGCTCAAGCTCAGACTCAATGCGTGCTTCGACTTCGTCCGCCAGCTTGGTGCCACGCGCGGAAAAAAACTTGATGCCGTTGTCCGGGTACGGATTGTGGGAAGCACTGATGACGATGCCGGCATCGAGCCGCAGGGTGCGCGTCAGATACGCCACGCCGGGAGTCGGTAAAGGGCCGCACAACACTACATCGACGCCGGCGCTCGACAGACCCGCCTCGAGCGCGGCTTCGAGCATGTAGCCCGATATGCGTGTGTCCTTTCCGATCAATACAGTTGGACGATGATCGCCATCGCGAGACAGCGCGCGACCCGTTGCCTGACCCAAACGCAGAACGAACTCGGGCGTGATCGGCGCCTTGCCCACGGTGCCGCGCACGCCGTCGGTGCCGAAATACTTACGCTTGGCGCTCATCCGGCTGACGCGCTCTGCGGCTGCAGCATCTTCAACACACTGAGCGCGTCGCGCGTGGCGGCAACGTCGTGCACCCGCAAGATATTTGCACCCCTCTCCGCCGCCAGTACCGCGGCTGTAACCGATGCAACGATCCGATCATTGACAGCACGTCCGGTCGACGCACCCAACATCGATTTACGTGAAAGTCCCACCACTAGTGGACGGCGCATGTGTTTGAACGACGAGAGTTCAGAGAGAAGCGTGAAATTATGCTCGATACTCTTGCCGAAGCCGAATCCTGGATCAACTGCGATTCGATCTACATCGATTCCGTGCGCGCATGCGACGTCAACGCGTGCGGACAGAAACGTAGCAACTTCTCGGCTCACGTCCGCATAGCGAGGCGAATCCTGCATCGTGCGCGGTGTGCCATGCATGTGCATCAACACCAATCCGCAATCGCTGTTCGCCACGACATCGAGCGCGCCGGGCTCGCGTAGCGCGCGTACGTCATTGATGATGGCGGCGCCGGCTGCCAACACCGCGCGCATCACTTCGGGTTTGCTGGTGTCGACCGAGAGCGGAACTGCCGCGTCGGCGAGCGCCTCAAGCAATGGCATTACCCGCCTGATTTCCTCTTCGCATGACACCTCGGCGGCGCCGGGCCGCGTCGATTCGCCGCCGATGTCGATGATGTCCGCGCCATCGTCGATTAACTGGCGTGCGTGCGCAAGCGCGTCCGCCGGAGCGAGCCAGCGGCTTCCATCGGAGAACGAATCCGGCGTAACGTTGACAATCCCCATTAGAAGCACGCGATCGAGTGCCAGCGTGTGCCCCCCAACTGTCCATGGCTGAGTCATTGCGACATCATTCATCAGCGTCGACCGGGTTTAGGCATGCAATGAAAAGGGCCGGAGAATTTCCGGCCCTTGTTACCACGTCGGTCCCGTTTAGGCGGGTTGCACGACACCTTCAGCTCCGCCGCCTGCCGATTTGCCACCGGCCGGCGGGACCGACCCAGTCGATTTCGGTGGCCGCGGCGGGCGGCCTGCAAGGATATCGTCGATCTGTTCGGTATCGATTGTTTCCCAATCGAGCAGCGCTTTGACCATCGCTTCGATCTTGTCGCGATTTCCCTCGATATGCTTGCGCGCGATCCCGTACTGCTCGTCGATAATGCGGCGGATTTCAGCGTCCACTTTGCGCATCGTTTCTTCCGAGACGTTGGTGGTCTTGGTAATCGATCGGCCTAGGAAAATCTCGCCTTCATTTTCGGCGTACACCATTGGGCCCAACGCATCGCTCATCCCATAACGCGTCACCATGTCGCGCGCCATCTGCGTTGCGCGCTCGAAGTCGTTGCTGGCACCCGTCGTCATCTGATTCATGAAAACTTCTTCGGCGATACGCCCGCCGAACAGCACTGCGATCCGGCTCAGCAGGTACTGCCGGTCGTACGCGTAGCGGTCCTGCTCGGGCAACTGCATCGTGACGCCAAGCGCACGGCCGCGCGGAATAATCGTTACCTTGTGCACCGGATCGCTCTTCGGCATCAGCTTCGCGACCAGCGTGTGACCCGCTTCGTGATACGCGGTATTCAAACGCTCTTCCTCGGTCATGACCATCGATCGGCGCTCGGCGCCCATCATGATCTTGTCCTTGGCCTTTTCGAAGTCGATCATCTCGACCACGCGTGCGCTACGGCGGGCGGCAAACAGCGCCGCCTCATTGACCAGGTTGGCCAGGTCTGCTCCTGAAAAACCTGGCGAGCCGCGCGCGAGGAGATCCGCGCGCACATCGGCGCCAATCGGTACCTTGCGCATGTGGACGTTAAGAATCTGTTCGCGGCCGCGGATATCGGGCAGCGGCACGACGACTTGACGATCGAAGCGACCCGGACGCAACAGCGCGGGGTCGAGTACGTCGGGTCGGTTGGTCGCAGCGATGACGATCACGCCCACGCCGGTTTCAAAGCCGTCCATCTCGACCAGCATCTGGTTCAGCGTCTGTTCGCGCTCATCGTTGCCACCACCGAGTCCGGCACCGCGCTGGCGGCCAACGGCATCGATCTCGTCGATGAAGATGATGCACGGTGCATTCTTTTTTCCCTGATCGAACATGTCACGCACGCGCGCTGCGCCGACGCCGACGAACATCTCGACGAAATCCGAGCCGGAGATCGAGAAGAATGGCACTTTGGCTTCACCTGCGATCGCCTTTGCGAGCAGGGTCTTGCCGGTGCCGGGCGAACCCACCATCAGCACGCCGCGCGGAATCCGACCGCCGAGCTTCTGGAACTTTGACGGGTCGCGCAGGAACTCAACGAGCTCGTGCACTTCTTCTTTGGCCTCGTCGCAGCCCGCGACGTCGGCGAACGTAATGGCGTTGTTGGTTTCATCGAGCATGCGTGCGCGAGATTTGCCGAACGAGAACGCGCCGCCTTTGCCACCGCCCTGCATCTGCCGCATGAAGAAAATCCACACGCCGATCAGCAACAACATCGGAAACCACGAAACAAAAATGGTCGTCAGCAGCGATTGACCTTCTTCGGCCTTGCCATAAACCTGCACACCTGCTTTGCGCAGGTCGTCGACCATCCACAGGTCGCCCGGCGAGGTCAGCGGATAGCGCGCGCCTTCTGAGGGAGTGACGCTCAGTGTGCGGCCCTCGACGTCAACGCGCTTGATGCGTCCCGCCTTCGCCTCTTCCATGAACTGCGTGTAGCTGATGCTTTCGGTCGTCTTCTGGCGGCTCTCGAACTGCTTGAAAACCGTAAACAGAACGAGCGCGATCACCATCCAGATGGCGGCCTTGGCAAACATGTTGTTGTTCAAGAGAGTGCTCCTCTGTCGCCCGCTAGCGAGCGCCCCAACCGTAGTTGGGTATAGGTTGGTACAACAAGCAAATTCTAAACCCCACTAACGCATCTGGCGGCCTAGTAAGTAGACCTCCGCCGATGTTTCACGCGAAGCCGCGGGTTTACGAACGGTGACCGACCGAAATGACTTCTTTAGCTGCTCCACATACTGACTGTAGCCGCTGCCCTGAAAGGCTTTGACGAGAAAAGCGCCGTCTGGTTGCAGATATTTGCCCGCAAAGGCGCCCGCAAGCTCCGCCAGGTGCAAGCTGCGTGCCGCATCTGCTGCCGCAATACCGGATAGGTTGGGCGCCATGTCGGATAGCACAAGGTCAAGTCGCGCTCCGGCCAGCAGATCGACCAGCTGGCGCTCTACCTCTGCGTCGTGAAAATCGCCTTGAATCACTTCAACGCCCACCAGCGGCTCGATCGGCAGCAGGTCGAGCGCGATGATGCGCCCGCTCGGCTTGCTATTGCGGTCCAGCAATCGTTGCTGCACCACCTGGGTCCAGCTGCCGGGTGCGGCGCCGAGCTCGACGACGATCATTCCAGGCCGTAATAAACGGTCCTTGTCGTCGATTTCGGACAGCTTGTAAGCAGCGCGCGAGCGAAAGCCGTCCGCCACCGAGCGCTTGACGTAAGGGTCGTTGAGGTGACGGGCAATCCACTCGGGGTTCGAGCGGTTCTTGCGGACGCTCTTGCGAGGTTGGGACGGCGCGGATGGCATCTATGTGAGCATCGGGCTATTGCCCGTGCTCACTCTACCGCGATACATCGGGTCCGACGTTTTGCACCAGTGAACGGGTGCTCCTGTCGTTAGCGATCACCGATTACCGATCGCGGTTCTCCATAAACCAGAAAGAGCGCTTGCGCTTGGCGGGAATCGCAATGCGTGCGCGCTCGGCTTCGATCGACGAACTGGTTTCGCCGCCACCGCCGATCACGAACGGCACCAGCCTGCCGCCGCCCACATCGACGTAACCGACCACCGGTGAAGGCGGTAGACCATCGCCGACAAGGTTTTTGTAAGTCGGCGCACGGCATACCAAAGGCATTTGATAGGCACGCGATTGGCTGCGTGAACATGCTCCTCCGTCGGCAGGCAATGGCCGATTCGTGGAGAAGTAGGTGATGCCGCCGAACGTGATCGGCTGATTGATGACCCGCTCGCCGTTGGTGGCCAACGGGTAATAGCAACCTTCCTCGTCCGTTGTGGCGCCCGCTGCCCCGACGGCGGCCAAAGCCGCATCCGTCAACAAAGTAACCGACGCTGGCTCGCCTTTGACAACGCGCGTGTCCTTGACCAGGTAGAAACGATCATTGCTCGTGGTACCCAGCGGTTTTTCGCGATCTCCGGTGCCGAACAAGATCGCCGTGTAATTGCGCGTGAGCACCAGGTCGGCGGCGAAGAACACCTTGCGCGTACCGCTCGTGCCACCGGCACCGTCGTTGAACGCGCCGATCTTCGTAATGCGCCACGCCGAATAGGCGCGCGCGCCGCCATCCGCGCCTTCGATGTCGATTCGATACACTTGGGCACGGGCGTCGACGACGTACGCCCGGTCAACGTAGCCATCTCCATCGGAATCGACGATCGAAACGTCCCCCGGCACGCTGTAATCAGTGGGCAGCCAGCCCAGCCGCGCGCCAGTTCGCATGTTGAGCACATAAACGCCGCGCCCGATCGTCGTCGCCGGTGCGGGGCTGGCGTCCTCGGTGGGGTCGTAGCCACCACCCATGATCAGCAC
>JACCZX010000221.1 GCA_013695705.1 Burkholderiaceae bacterium
GGCAATGATGATCGTCAATCAGATTGTGTCGACGCGACGCCACTATCGGGCCGATGCGTTGCGGCCGTCGGCGCGCGAGATGGTGCGCAATACGATCAACGCGATACCGGCGCTGTTATTGCCCATCATAATTCTCGGTGGGATTCGCGCGGGAATTTTCACGCCGACTGAGGCGTCGGTGGTTGCGGTCGTTTACGCATTGCTTTGCGGCGCGTTCATCTACCGCTCGTTGCACTGGAAAAGTGTGCCCACTATTCTTTCCCGCTCTGCGATATTGACTGCATCCGTGCTCCTGATCGTTGCCGCCAGCGCAGCCTTCGCGTGGGTACTGACGATAGAGAACGTACCGCAATCACTCGCGCGCTGGATCACTGCACTCGAAGTAGGCCCGATCACCCTGCTGCTCTTGATCAACGTGCTGTTATTGATCTTCGGCATTTTTATCGAGCCGCTGCCGGGCGTGATGGTGCTGGTTCCGATCCTGGCGCCCGTCGCCCACGCGGCCGGCATCGACCCGGTTCATTTCGCGATGATCGTGATCTATAACCTGACGCTCGGAATGATCACACCTCCAGTTGGCGGGCTTCTCGCGGTAACCTCGGCGGTGTCGAAAGTGCCGATTGGCGCACTGGTGCGCGAGCTGCGACCGTTCCTGCTTGCGCACCTGATCGTGCTCGTGATCGTGACTCTCGTGCCCGCGTTATCGACATGGCTGCCGTATTCGAGCGGCCTGGCGAATCCTAGCGGGCCATAATGAAATAGTAGCGAGGCAGCGCGCGGGGTACGAGAATGGGTTTTTGCGGATGAAGGCGCGGACGCTGGTTTGCGCAGCGTCACATGGCGCGTGGTACGGACTCGGGCAGGTGTTTATACGTCGGGCGCGCTAAAAAAAGCAGTCGCCGCGCTTAACCACAACATCAGGCTTCAACATTTCAGTCCTTATGGTTACTATCCGCTCGGCATGACCTAACATCACCTCGGCCGCAGTGTGGAAGATGCACGAAGAGTTGGGCAAATTCGAGCCGAAGTTCGCAGCGACGCTGAAACGCGACCTCGGGCAGACGGTGCCGCAGTCAGTGAGCAGTTGCAGAGGCATCTAAAGGTCACACTGTGACCGCGATCCTCAAGCAGCTGAAGGATAACGCTGTGAAGTTAACGTTGTGCAAACAGGAGAAGCAAGCGCGTGGCTACCTTGCTTACGATCGTCAAGGCAGTGCTCGAGATTGCCGGCATGGCGTTGATTGCACAGTTCGCCATTGGAGCTTTTTCCTGGAAGCGGCGGCATCAGAATCTTGTGTACAAACTGTTCGAGGTTGTCACGAGTCCTTTTACGCGGCTGACGCGACTGGTCACGCCGAAGTTTGTGCTCGACCGTCATATTCCGCTGGCGACCTTCTTCCTGCTGTTAGTCGTGTGGATGGCGGTGCTGTTCGAGCTCGCTGGCAGTTGCCGTGCCGATCCGCAGCAGCGCGCGTGCGCTGCCGTACAACAAAGCAAATGACGGCATGACGGCGATCGCACGTTTGATTACGCGCATCCGGTTGCGATGCCTCGCGTACGCCGCGGTCCTGTTCAAGCGCACGCCGGAAGCGGTCGGCATTTATCGCCAGCTTATTGCGCTTGCGCCGCACGATGCCGTTGCGCGCGCTGCCCTGGGCAATTTGTACGCGGAGTCTGGCGATTTGACGGCTGCGGTAAACGAGTTCGAACAACTGGTTGCAATAGATCCGCGCGCAGCGGATGCCTGGTTCAACCTGGGATTTTTACACGACAAAAGGGAAGATCTTGGCGCGGCCGAGCGCTGCTTTCGCAAAGCCGTCGAGTTAAGCCCTTCGCTCGACCGCGCGTGGTACGGCCTCGGCCTAGTGCTGATTAGAGGCGGCCGGCTCGACGAAGCCATCAAGGTGTTCGCCCGTAACATCAAGCTGCAGCCGTTCAGTCCCTACGGCTATTACCAGCTCGGCATGACGTATCACCACTTGGGGCGCAGCACCGAAGCATGGAAAGTGTACGAACAACTAGCCGAGTTCGAACCGAAGTTTTCCGCCACGCTGAAGCGCGATCTGCAGCAGACGGCTCCGCGCGCCGTTGCACGCGAGCGCGATGAGGGTTCAGTTTTGAAGGAGGTCAACATTGTCGAGGCCGTGTAATTAGGGGAATGAATAAAAACTACCGAGGAGCAACCTATGCAGCAGACCGAAAAGCATCGAGAGTATTGGCGGCGCAATCTGCAGATTACCGCAGTGCTTCTGGCGATCTGGTTCGTCGTCACTTATGTGATGGCCTATTTCGCAATTCCGCTGGCCGAGATCAATTTCTTTGGCTGGCCGCTGTCTTTCTACATGGCGGCGCAGGGATCGCTGATCATTTACGTCATCATCATCTGGTTCTATGCGCGGTACATGCGCAAGCTGGATCTTGAATACGGTGTAGACGAAGGAGACGAAGCATGAGCAC
>JACCZX010000233.1 GCA_013695705.1 Burkholderiaceae bacterium
GCCCGATTCCTTGCCGAGGTTGTCTACCGCTGCGAATCTAAAAGCGGCCATGCGGAAGCTACTCGCGCGTGACGCGCAGCGTTTCTTCCTGCGACGTGACGCCGGTCTTGATCCAGCGCTGCGCGTCGGCGCGCATGTTGATCATTCCGTTCTTTTCCGCGACGCGGCGCATGTCCGTGTCGTTCGAACCCTGATGCACCAGCATGCGAATTTCATCGTTGACGGTAAGCAGCTCGTAAATGCCGGTGCGGCCGAGATAGCCGGTGTGTCCGCAATGGCCGCAGCCGACCGCGCGCCAGCCGCCCACGGTCGGGTCGGTTTCCTTGCAATGCGGGCACAATTTGCGCACCAGGCGCTGGCCGAGCACGCCGAGCAGCGAAGACGACAGCAGAAACGGCTCGATGCCCATGTCGATCAGTCGCGTGACCGCAGACGCTGCATCGTTGGTGTGCAGCGTCGCCAGCACGAGATGGCCCGTCAGCGACGACTGCACCGCGATCTGCGCGGTTTCCAGATCGCGAATCTCGCCGATCATCACGATGTCCGGATCCTGGCGAAGAATCGCGCGCAACGCCTTCGCGAACGTCATGTCGATCTTCGGATTGACCTGCGTCTGGCCGATGCCCTCGATGTCATACTCGATCGGATCCTCGACCGTCATGATGTTGGTCGTGTTCTTATCGAGCCGTCGAATGCCTGCGTACAGCGTGGTCGATTTGCCCGAGCCCGTCGGGCCGGTGACCAGAATGATTCCGTGCGGCTGATGAATCAGTTTGTCGAAGCCTGCCAGCGTGCCTTCGGCCATGCCGAGGTTGGTCAACTCGAGCTTCGATAAGTCTTTCTCCAGCAAACGCAACACGACGCGCTCGCCGTGGCCCGTAGGAAGCGTGGAGACGCGCACATCGACCGGCCTTCCGCCGACGCGCAAAGTAATCCTGCCGTCCTGCGGCAAACGCTTCTCGGCGATGTCGAGCGCCGCCATGATCTTGATGCGCGACACGAGCGCCGCGTGCAGCGCGCGCTTGGGCCGCACGATGTCGCGCAGCGTGCCGTCAATCCTAAACCGCACCAGCGAATATGATTCGAACGCTTCGATGTGGATATCGGATGCGCCGTCGCGCGCGGCCTGCGTCAGCAACGCGTTGATCATGCGGATGATCGGTGCGTCGTCTTCGGTCTCGAGCAGGTCCTCGACGTCCGGGACTTCCTGCATCATCCGCGTGATGTCGAACTCGCCTTCGATGTCGCCGACGATCTGCTGCGCCGATCCGCCCTGGTCGCCGTAGGTTTGCGAGATTGCCGCCACCAGCTTGCCGGGCTCGACCACGATCGGCTTGACCTTGCCTGGGAAGACGCGGATGACCTCGTTCAGTGCGGCGAGCGGCGTCGCGTCGCTGATCCAGACCTCGGCGTCGCGCTCGGACTTCGGCACCAGCAAGATGGCGTTATCGCGCGCGAACGCGTAGGGCACGAGGCGGTTGGCTGAGATCACGAGGTTATTGCGCTTGTGAGTTACGGCGTCACGATGATCGGATCGAAACCCATCGACTTCAGTTTCGCAATCGCGTCGGCCATGCTCTGCGTTGCGGGATCAACCGTCACCCGTACTCGCACGACGTCAGTGCCGCCTTTGGTGCGCACGCTTTCCCAATACGCTTCCATTCCGGCCGCGCGCAACTGGCGCTGTAGATCACGACCGCGTGCGATGTCGTTGACCGAAGCAACTTGCAGAAGTTGTGTCGATCCGGGAGGTGCGCTGGTAGTACGCGCTGTCGTGGTGTTTTCAGTTCTAGTCACAGCAGAAGATGGTGCTGCTGCTCCGCTGATCGCGGCCGCTGGGGGCGAGAACGGAGGTGGCACGGCTGCCATCGGCGCAGCAGACGGTGCTGGTGTAGGCGCCGATGCCGGTGCCGGTCGGATCGACAAAGGTGCTGGCAATACGGGCACCGGTGCAGTTTCAACCGGTCGCGTAGCTGCGGGGGCGGGCGGCGGTGTTACCGGCATCGATTCCGCTCGAGCCAACGGCGCAGGCGAAGGTGCGGCAGCAACGATCGGTGCCGGCGCTTCGGAAACCGGCGCGCGCGGGACGGGTGCTGGTGCGGGAACGGGTGGTGGCTCAGACGCGGGCGCTACGTCGATGATCGGTGCCGGCGGATCGTTGCGATCGACGCGAGCGCCAAGGCCTGCCTCGGGCGAGCGCGGCAGAGGTGCAGGCTCGGCGCCCGGTGGGGACGCGCCCGTCGCCGGGGAGCCCGGTCCATCTTGTGCCTTGCGCAATGCCGGCGGCACAACGGGCGAAGCGGGAAGCTGCTTGCCCTGCAGATCGCGAAAAATCAGGGTATCCGGGCGCGCGGTGTCGGCGACCTGGCCGCGGATGTAGTCGTAGCGGTCCAGGGCCAGGGCCGAAGACGTGCTCTCATCGCGTACTACATACGGGCGTAGAAATACGAGCAGGTTTGTTTTGCGACGGCCCCGGTTTTCGTAGCGGAACAATGCGCCGACAACAGGAATATCGGCCAGCAGCGGCACGCCGCTGCGGCTGTTATCGGTGCGGTCTTCGATCAAGCCGCCAAGTACGACGATGTTGCCGTCTTCGACCAGCACGGTCGACTCGAAGCTGCGCTTGTTAGTGATGATGCCGCCCTGCGCGGCGGTCAACGTGTTCTGAATCGAAGACAACTCCTGATAGATCGCGAGG
>JACCZX010000252.1 GCA_013695705.1 Burkholderiaceae bacterium
ATCGAATGCGCGGCGCGCCGCCAGAAGTGGATTGACCAGGCACAGTCGCTGAATATCTACATGGCGGGCGTGTCGGGCAGAAAGCTCGATGAAACCTACAAACTCGCGTGGCAGCGCGGGCTGAAGACAACCTACTACCTGCGCACCGTCGGCGCCACGCACGCCGAAAAGTCGACCACAAATACCGGCCAGCTGAACGCCGTGCCGACCGATGGCCTGGCCTGCATGCTGAAGCCCGGCGATTCCGGCTTTGCCGACTGCGAAGCGTGTCAATAAACATGCGGACAAAAGTGCAAACCTACTTTTGTCCTGGTGAACAGCGTGAAATCGCTGGCGGAGCCAGACGATTTCACGGACGCAACTACATAAGAAGATGCGACAGCCGAGTCGCGAATCGGAGGAAAAGTTGAGCATGTTGGCTTGGGAAGAGACCGTCACACCGCTGCCTGCCAGGCTGCCGCCGGCGGGTTTGCGCGCCGACATCGATTTGTCGATCGCATCGGGGGAGCCAGCCGGCGTGGCGCCCGAGCTGCGCCGCGTCAACGCGTCTGACAAGCGAATCATCAATGGCCGCACCGACGTCAACCAACTGGTCCCATTCAAATACAAATGGGCCTGGGAGAAGTATCTGTTGACCTGCGCCAATCACTGGATGCCGCAGGAAGTGAACATGTCGCGCGACATAGCGTTGTGGAAAGATCCGAACGGACTGACCGACGACGAGCGCCGGCTGGTTAAACGCAACCTGGGATTCTTCGTAACGGCCGATTCACTGGCCGCCAACAACATCGTGCTCGGTACGTACCGCCATATCACCGCGCCCGAGTGTCGCCAGTTCCTGCTCAGGCAGGCGTTCGAGGAAGCAATTCATACCCACGCCTATCAGTACATCGTCGAGTCGCTCGGACTCGAGGAGGGCGAAATATTCAACGCTTACCACGAGGTGGGTTCGATCCGGGACAAGGACGAGTTCCTGATTCCGTTCATCGACACGCTGACCGACCCGCATTTCACCACCGGCACCACGGAAAACGATCAGGCGCTGCTGAGAAGTCTGATCGTGTTCGCCTGCCTGATGGAAGGCCTGTTCTTCTACGTCGGCTTCACGCAGATCCTCGCGCTTGGCCGGCAAAACAAGATGACCGGCGCTGCCGAGCAGTACCAGTACATCCTGCGCGACGAGTCGATGCACTGCAACTTCGGCATCGACCTCATCAACCAGATCAAGCTCGAGAACCCGCAACTGTGGACGCTGCCGTTCCGGGAAGAGATCCGTGGCCTGTTTCGCAAGGCCGTCGATCTCGAGTACGCCTACGCCGAGGACACGATGCCGCGCGGTGTGCTGGGGTTGAACGCTTCGATGTTCAAGGGCTATCTGCGCTACATCGCGAACCGGCGCGCGCAGCAGATCGGCATCGAGACGCTGTTCCGGCAGGAAGAAAATCCCTTTCCGTGGATGAGCGAGATGATCGATCTGAAAAAGGAGCGCAATTTTTTCGAGACGCGCGTGCTCGAATATCAAAGTGGCGGCGCGCTCAGTTGGGATTAGCGTGAACAGATGAAGCAATCATGTTTGAACGAACAACGTTGAACGATTGAACAGTGGAACAAAACGCACACAAATCGATGTTCGCCGCAAAAAATTCTTGCGATGAAATTATTTTCCGCGTAAAACGCGATGCATTGTTTAACTGTTCAATCGGTTTGTTATCTGAAGTGCTTAACAACCAAGATTGATCACTGAATTGACTACGCAACCTCACAGTTCAAAAGCTCTTCCGAACACAAGCGTCGAGACGCTCCGGTCTTGCGGCCGCTTTTCTTCTACTAAAGCGTCTTCTGTAAAAACATTCGATTATCTAAACGCCGGACTTGTTCCGGCGTTTTTCCTGCGCGCGCCCCGGGTTTTGTCCTGTCGCGCGCGCCGCGCCGAATTCATCAGCGTCAGCGGTCAGTGCGCTGCCCGTTCCGCGCATTTCTCGGATTTGCGGAATCACAAACGCATTTCTGGGGGTGTCGCGGCGACAGAGCATCTGCATGCGCCGATGAATAGCCCGAC
>JACCZX010000258.1 GCA_013695705.1 Burkholderiaceae bacterium
CGGGATGGAGCGCATTGCCGAATCCATTCTTGTGGACCGCGGTGGTGATCGCGGTGCTGCTGGCGCCGCCGATGGCCGCAGCTCTGACCGATTTACTGCGCAAGCCCACAGAGGCGCCATTCGATCAGCACTTTCTTGCCGTCCTGCGTACTGCACGGGCGCAGTTTGCACAGGTGCTGTTGTCGCTCGCCTGGCTTCCGTACGAAGCGTTCTACACGCTCGATGCAATCTTGCGCACGCTGTGGCGCATGTTGTTGTCGCGGCGCCGGCTGCTCGAATGGAACCCATCGAGCGAGGTCGAGCGCGACATTGAAGAAAGCGACCGCACCGACCTGGTGACGACGTATCGCACGATGTGGATCGGACCGGCGCTTGCAGTGATGACGTGGACCCTGCTGCCGGCGATGAATGTGTCAGCGCTTCGGGTTGCCGCGCCGATTCTGTTGCTATGGCTGATTTCGCCCGGGGTGGCGTGGTGGATCAGCCGGCCGCTGGCCGCCCGTCAGCAAACATTGTCGCTCGAGCAGACACAATTTCTGCGCCGTCTGGCGCGCAAGACGTGGGGCTTTTTTGAAACCTACGTGGGTGCAGAAGAGAATTGGCTACCGCCTGACAACGTGCAGCAGAAAACGGACGTCGTCATCGCTCATCGCACTTCCCCAACCAACATGGGAATGGCGCTGCTTGCCGATCTATCCGCGCACGACTTCGGTTACCTGTCGAGCGGGCAGCTGATTGCCCGCACCACCCGTGCGTTACGTACGATGAATTCGCTCGAGCGCTACCGCGGCCACTTTTTCAATTGGTACGACACGCGCACCTTGGGCCCGCTCTCGCCGCGCTACATCTCGACGGTCGACAGCGGCAACCTCGCCGGCCACCTGATGACGTTGCGGGCGGGGTTCAATGCGCTGCCCGATGCGCCGATCGTCAATCCGCGCTGGCTCGAAGGAATCAGCGACACCTTCGAAATCTTGCGCGAAGCAGCCGGTCGCGCTTCGCCGCGTGTGCTCATCCGGTTTGCTGCTGCCCTCGAACAGACTACGGCAGAGCGCGGTGATTCGCTGACTCTGATACGGACGCACATTACTTTGCTGTCGACGCTTGCCGCGGAAGTAGCTGAGCACTATGTCGGCGTCATCAGCGCACCGCGCGCACCGATGGTGTCCGTGCCGGTCATGGCGGTCGATGAACATCATGACGAGCACGCGATCGAGGCGATCAGCTGGGCGCAATCGCTGGCCCGTCAATGCGCTGATTTGCGCGACGACCTGCTGTTGCTCGCGCCATTGTCAGCATCGTCAAGCGCAAGCGATCCCGCCGCTGTCGAGGCCGTGCCCACACTGCGTCAACTGGCAGGGATTGAATCGGCTGCACGGGGCGCGGCCCGCGACAGGCTGGCAGCCGTAGAACAGTTAGCGCAGCAAAGCGGTGATCTTGCCGCGGTCGATTACAGTTTTCTGTTCGACAAGGTGCGCCGCCAGTTTGTGATCGGATACAACGTCGGCGATTCACGCGCCGATGCCAGCTACTACGATCTGCTTGCGTCTGAAGCACGCCTGGCTAATTTCGTCGCAATTGCGCAAGGCCAGGCGCCGCAGGAAAGCTGGTTCGCACTCAGCCGCCTGTTGACTACGGCGGGCGGCGAGCCGCTGCTGCTCTCATGGAGCGGCTCGATGTTCGAATATTTAATGCCGTTGCTCGTGATGCCGACCTACGAGGACACGTTGCTCGATCAAACCTATGTCGCAGCGGTGCAGCGCCAAATCGAATACGGGCGGCAGCGCGGGGTGCCGTGGGGCGTATCGGAGTGCGGCTACAACACGGTCGACGTGCACGACAACTATCAGTATCGCGCCTTTGGCGTTCCCGGGCTCGGCATCAAGCGCGGTCTTGCCGATGACCTGGTGGTCGCGCCCTATGCTTCGGCGCTGGCACTAATGGTTGCGCCACAGGAGGCGTGCGCAAATCTGCAGCGGCTCGCGGCCGGCGGCTTGTATGGCCGCTTCGGCATGTTCGAAGCGATCGACTACACGGCGTCGCGCCAGCGGCGCGGCGAATCGAGCAGCATCGTGCGCTCGTTCATGGCGCATCATCATGGCATGAGCATGCTCGCGTTTTCCTACGCGCTGCTCGATAGGCCAATGCAAAAGCGGTTCGAGTCCGACCCGCAATTCAAGGCGACACTGCTGCTGCTGCAGGAGCGCATCCCGCGCGCGACACTGTTTTATGCCACCGCCTCGATCGCGCCTGATCTCGCTGTCAGCGGCGCCAGCGCCGAGCCGCCGGTCAGGGTGATGACGACACCGCAAACGCCGGTGCCCGAAGTGCAATTGCTGTCGAACGGGCGTTACCACGTGATGGTGACCAATGCAGGAGGCGGCAGCAGTCGCTGGAAAGATTTCGCTGTGACCCGTTGGCGCGAAGACGCGACCTGCGACAACTGGGGCACGTTCTGTTACCTGCGCGACATAGCAAGCGGAGAGTTCTGGTCGATTGCGCACCAGCCGACTTTGAAAACTGCCGATCACTACGAGGCGATTTTCAGCGAAGGGCGTGCCGAATTTCGTCGCCGTGATCACGATATCGAAGCGCACACCGAAATCGTGGTTTCTCCCGAGGACGACATCGAGCTGCGGCGGGTGCGCATTTCGAATCGCGGGCGAACCCGGCGCACGATCGAGATCACGAGCTACGCAGAAATCGTGCTGGCGCCGGCAGCCGCCGATGCGCTGCATTCTGCCTTCAGCAATCTGTTCGTGCAGACCGAGATCATCGAAAAACGTGCCGCCATCTTGTGCACGCGCAGGCCGCGTTCGCAGGAAGAACATACGCCGATGTCGTTTCATTTGATGACGGCGCACGGCGCGGACGCGGGCGCGGTGTCATTCGAAACCGACCGCGTGCGCTTCATCGGCCGCGGGGGCACCATCACGGCTCCACATGCAATGCTGAGCCGCGGATCGCTGTCGGGTTCGGAGGGATCGGTGCT
>JACCZX010000304.1 GCA_013695705.1 Burkholderiaceae bacterium
CAGCGCCACCGTCTCACCTGGTTCAATCGCGAGCGACAAATCGTTCAACACGGCGTGCGCGGGGCGCGACGGATAGCGGAACGTGACGTGGTCGAACTCGACCTTCAATCCGCCGCCTGCGCGTGGAAGGACGCGCGGCTGAGCGGGGTCGGTGATGTCCGAGCGCGTTGCGAGCAACTCCACCAGCCGCTCGGTCGCTCCGGCTGCGCGCACAACTTCGCCCCACACCTCGGCGAGCACCGCAACGCTCGACGCCACCAGCATCACGTACAGCACCGATTCGGACAATTCGCCAAGCGAAATGCGGCCGGCGATCACCGACTGCGCGCCCGAGTACACGCCGTACAGCAGCGATGCGAACACGCCGATGATCACGAACGCGGTCAGGAGCGAGCGCGCACGCGTGCGACGGATCGAAGTTTCGAAGGCGTGTTCGTTTGCGTCGCCGAAGCGCCGACTCTCGAACGCCTGCTGAGTAAAACTCTGTACGACCGAGATTGCGTTCAGGATCTCACCGGCGATCGCGCTCGAATCGGCGATTCGGTCCTGGCTCGCACGCGAGAGCGTGCGCACGCGGCGGCCGAAGAAAACCGCGGGCAACACCACCAGCCCAATCACCGCCAGCACGATCAGCATCAGACGCGGGCTGGTCACGATCAGCATCGTCAGTCCGCCGACGAACAGCACTGCATTGCGCAAGCCCATCGAGACACTCGAACCGACCGCCGACTGAATGACGGTCGTATCGGTCGTCAGGCGCGACAGCACTTCGCCGGTCTTCAGCGTCTCGAAAAACTGCGGGCTCTGCTGCAGCACGTGCGAGTACACGGCCGAACGAAGATCCGCGGTGACGCGCTCGCCGAGCCACGACATCATGAAATACCGGGCTGCCGTGAAGACGGCGATCGCGAGCGCAAGTGGGATGAACAGCAAGAACTGATGTCGCACGGCGGCCAGCCGTGCAGTCGGGTCGCTGACGTCGACCGCGAAACCGTTATCGACGACGCTCTTGATCGCCGCGGGAAGCGCAAGCGTGGCGGCTGCCGCGAGCAGAAGAAACATCAACGCCAGCGCGATCTGCTTCTTGTACGGTCTAAGGAACGGCAGCAGTGCCGCGAGCGGGCGCAATTTGCGCGCAGACGATGCGCTTTCGTTTGGAACGGCGGCAGGCGTCGCAGCGGATGGGCGCAACGTTTGAATAAGGGCAGGGCCGGTCATGTGCCGCAGATACTACGGCCGTCCCCAGTTTGCCCGCGCTTGGGCATGACGCCATGACCATGCGTCGATCAGGATAATCGCTTTCGTTCAACGACCGCTTTAATCCGCGACCCAAAGCGGACGTCACCCTCGACAAAAGGCGGACCTAACGTGTTGAGTCGCGGTAGGGTTTCGCTTATCCCTTCTTCTGCAGCCGCCCGCCAACGCACATACCGTAGACATCGAGCGCTGCCAAGATGGCATCTTGCCTGGCAGCATCAAGAGTACGCAATCCGGGGCCAAGATTTCCGTGCGAAATAGTGCCAAGCGGCAAGCCCGCAGGCCAAGCGCGAGGCGGCACGCCAAGGTGATGTAAGCGAGTCCACTGGGTGTGACGCCAGCTTGTGAGCGAGGACCCCATCAGGGATCGAATGGAGCTAGTCACGTATGCGTCGAAAAATCGTGCGCTCGCGGAAGGCGAATTGTGAAAGAAGTGCCCGCATCCATTGACGATTGCACGGTCACTGTGCCGCCATGGCCGACCACGATCTCCCGCACGATAAAGAGGCCTAGTCCCAGGCTGGTCTTCGACTGCTCATGGCTTTCCGCGTTCGCAGTCGGCGCTCGAACCAAGGGCTCGAAGATTGTCTGCAAGGCAGACGCCGGGATAGGTCGACCGAGGTTCGTGACGCGCACCTCAACTTCTTCATCTGCGCCCTCGGCAATCAGGGATATCGGCCGGCCTCGATCGCCGTGCTGAACGGCGTTGCTGAGCAAGTTCACCAGCGCTTGCTGCAGCCGCGGTGCATCTCCGGAGATGACCAAATCGCCGGAGCTGTGTTCCTCGAAGCTTTGCTCGGGGTTGCCAGTGCGGATCGTTTCTAGGGCCGCTGCGCAAACCGGGCCCAGGTCGCAGGTCGTTGGCTCGACCGGAATGCCAGAACCCAGCTGGGTGCGAGTGAACTCAAGCAGATCGCTAATCAGCAAATCCATTGCTGTCGAAGCGCGCAGGATCCGCATGGCCGCGTCGCGGCGTGCTTCGTCCGAAAGCTGGGACTCGAGGAGAAGCCGGCCTGTCGCGCTGATGGCAGACAGAGGGCTCCGGAGATCATGTCCCAGCACGGCGAGAAACATATCGCGTGACGTGCTCACAGCTGAAGAGTAGCTATCGACCGACTCCGCAAGGGCTTGATCAATCGCCTCATTGAATCGTGTGATCTCTTCGACCTCAGACGCTCCGGCCCCGCCATCGGCCTGAGCGCCGATGGACTCCCGGCGTTTCCACAATGCCAGGACACTTGCCCGCAGGGCCCGAAACTCGGCGACCAATTGCACGAGGTCGAACCCTGAGAGATGGCGCAGTGCGCCGTGCTCAGTAGCTGCCGTCTCAGCCCCTATCCCTAGAGGCGCATTTCCTTTCGACTTGGTGGCGCGCTCCCTTTCTGTCTCGCGCGTATTCATGTCGGCGACCGCGGCCAGGAGAATGTCCCGGCAGTGGTCACGCAGCGCCAAGCTGGTCATCGAGCCGGCAACTGGCAAGAGAGTCTTGGCGAACGTCTCCCATTCGTCGACGATCTCATCGAGATTTTTGCTGATGAAGGCGCTGAGGCTCATGGGACTCACCGGATATGTAGGAAGATCCATCGATTGAAGCACGCTGCTATCTCAGGCAAAGGAGTACGAAACGAGAAGAAGGTGCGGGAGCAGACTTTCCTACAGGCCTCGTAAGTTTCCTCCGACACGACAGTCCCCGAGCAAGGATATATTCCTGACGCACACAGGAGCTCCCATGGCCAACATACGGGCGACGACTGGACGAAGGCCCTCTGCCGTTGGGTCCGTGACCCTGAAGAGTCCGGTGAACCGGTGTGACGCATCCATATGTTACCGAGGTTGAAGGATGATCTCAGCGTGCGAACGCCGTTGGGACAAGCCCTGCTCGAATTTAGCCGTCGACGAATTCGTCAACGGACCAATCCAGCTCCTCGTCGCAGGCGATCAAAGAGTCGACGTCTCTCTTGGTAACTGGGTTAGTGGACGCCTCAAGCCAGTTCCTTCGTGCGGACAACATGGATGTCGTATGACATAGCTGCAAAATGACATAGGCGTTCTAAAGCCGAACACGTGTTTTCTTCGCGCGAGGTCGAACTACTAATTCCTCCTTATCGCACGCTGACGACGAACCTCCAAAACGGATCCGCACTTCAGCATTCCAGCGGCGACCAAAGGCGCAGTTTGGCCGGCGGCGGACAGTAGAAACTGTCCGCTTCTGGCCGTTACAGAAAGATTCGATAGCGAAAGCTCTCTGCTCCGCCGTACACATCGGGCTTTTTGAAGCGCTCTACCAGTTGACCACCGGCTGCAAGAACGACTTTCTGTGAGACGACGTTATCGACGTCCGTCGTAATCTCGACGAATTGAAGGCCCTCACGTTTCGCAGCTGGCAAGACTGCCTTCAGCGCTTGCGTCGCGTAACCGCGGGCTCGTTTCCACGGCACGACGCTATAACCGACGTGGCCAAGGACATGCGAAGGAAGCGCGGAGGTTCCTGCAACCCAGCGGAAGCCAATGGACCCGCAGAACTCGCCGTCCCACACCCACAGGTGATAGCCGGGAATACGAGCGGCGGTTGTGCCGTCTGGTAATTTGATTCGGTCGCCGCGCGCTTCTCTGTCTTGCAGACTTGCCAAGAAACCATCGGGGTCTGCCTCAATCCTGTCCAATTCCTCAGCAGCGGCTGCTGCACCGCGGATGTTGTCCGCTGACCATCCGGCCCGGAGTGCAGCAACGTAGCTAGGCAGGTGAATGCTCGAAGGCGTGACTAGTTGCATGGTGCTAATTAGTTGTTGCTTTATCTCCCCTAAGAGGCACAGCTTCGTCTGTTGCCCTCACGAATTACACCGGAGTGGACAGCGCTTAGGAAGGTCCGCTATTGGCCGAAAGGGAACATCATCGCCTGACAACCTCGTGGCCCTTACCAGTCGCCCAGAGAAATTAGATCTAACCTGCAAGATTTAGCTCAGCCGTCGCTACAGCCGGAGCGGAGCAACGTAGCCGGTCATCTCGAGGTAGCCGCGGCCGATTGGCTTGCCATTCTCAAGCAATCGGCTCCCGCCCTCCCAGTAGACCGCGCCCGTGCTCAAGCGCGAATCGAGTTCCTGGTCGTCCATCAATGGTTGCGTGACGAGCGTTCGATCGCCGATGCGCAACTCACGCGCGACCGGCCACGTGGCGCGCGTGCGCGGCGACGTCCATTCGGCCCGCGTTGAAATGCGTACGTCGCGCGGCCCGAGTGTTTGCACGCTGCCGCCGCGCGGCCGCAGCGAAGCGTAGGCATGCATCGGCGCGGAATTGGATTGCTGACTGCGAATCGAAAATGCGGTTAGCGCGCTGCCGTCGTCGAGGTTCATGCCGATCCAGTCCCAGCCTGCCGCGTCGTCGGCGAGCAGCGTGCTGGACCATTCGTGATCGAGCCAGCCTTGGCCGGTTCGTTCTTCGCTCTTGCCGTCGCGCGTGAGTCGCGCACGCACCGCGAGCTGCGGCTGCGAGTAGTAATGGCTCGCCTGTGG
>JACCZX010000324.1 GCA_013695705.1 Burkholderiaceae bacterium
ACGCAGAGGAGCGCTTAATCAGTTCCAGCGCCTCTGGCGTAAACGCATAGGGCAGGATGATGCGCGTTGGGGTTCCGCCGCCTTCCTTCGGATACGTACCGTAAGCAGCCATCCACAACGCGCGCTCCGAAAAACCCGTCGTCTGCTCCTTCGCGATCTTGGTGACTTCCATCGCGTTCTTCGGATCGAGGAAAAAGAGTTGCGCATCGAGTTCGGCATTGAGCCACGCCTTGACGACATCGGGGCGCTGCTTGATCAGATCGGCGCGCATGCCGAGGAATCCGGCGTCGGTTTCATTGACCGAAAAGCCGGTTGCGACCTTGCGTGCCAGCCCCTCCAGAACCAGGCGCGAAGTAGTCGGCTCCCACATGACCGCTGCGTCGAGCTTGCCAGCGCGGAAGTTGCTGGTGATGACCTCGATATTCTGGTTCAGATACGCCGACGGCTGGATCCCCGCGCGCTTGAATACCGCCTGCGCGAACCGGTCGGTGCAACTGCCCTTGGGCACTGCCACCGTCTTGCCATTCAACCATTTGATCGCTTCCTGATCATTGGCGAATTTCGGAGCGTCGGTGCGAACCAGGAACGCATTGCACTGGTCCCAGCCCATGCCGACAACGGCTACCAGGCGAATGTCAGCCACCTCCTGCTTCGTCGTCGACACGATGGCCGGCATGTCGCCCATGTAGCCGATGTGGTGCTTTCCCGCGAGCAGGTTGTTGACGATGATCGCGCCCTGCAGGCCGATCTGGAACTCGACCGTGGACCCCTTCGGCAAGTACTTTTCGTAGAATTTTTTGCTGCGCATGACCACGCCCGACCATGACTCGGTGTAGTACGGTTGATAGCCGATCACGAGCTTGACCGGCTCACCCACCTTGCCAAAGTAGACGTCGGCGGCAAGGGCAGAGGCTGCGACCAGCGCGCCTGCGAAAGTCACACTCGCATGCTTCAAGAAACGTTTGAGATACTTCATGACGTGTCTCCCTTGATGAATAGCAATAACGCGGTTCGTCTCTTGTTTGCGACGATCAAGTTTGTCGTTTGTTTGGCTTGTACATTACTGAAGTAACGCTTTCCTACTTCGATCCGGATGACGTCAGGTAGCGCGCAATCAGCGACGACAGCCGGCGCATCACCAGATAGCCCGACGCCGAATCTGCCTCCAGCAGATCGAGCGTCTGCTTGCCATTTATTCGCCACAGTTGAGATTGTTCGAGGCACGTCGCACGTGCAATACGCTGCGGCTGATTCTCGAGCAGCGCCGCCCAGCCGAACACTTCACCTTTGCGGAGCATAAAGCCTGCAGGACTCAAGCGCTCGTCGCGACCGATCAGAAATTCGACGCGACCCGACTCGAGCACGAAGAAATCATCGGCGGGAGCGCCGAAGTCATAGCAAATGCTGCCGGCGTCTCGCTCTTCTTTCTGCGCCAGCGCCGTGATCGCCGTCAGCGTCGCCTCGGAGATGCCGATAAACAGCTCGGCAGCGATGAGCGCGCTTTGCGCCACGACATAGATGGAATCGCCCTCGACCCGAACGGGGAAGCTTTCGAGCGCCTCTTCGGCAAGCCCCATCGCGGCGCCGGTGCGAATGTCCCACTGCCACAAGTGCTGGTGGCACGTAAGCACCGCACCATCGTAGAGCCCTTCGCACAGTGGCGTGTCCTGATGCGGGCACATGGCCTGATAGGCGAAATAGTCGTCACCCGCATTCGCTACGAGCAGCATCAATCCACCTTCCGTTTCGCACTCGATCATGCCGTTTTTCGGAACCTGCTCACGCGGGCATACGAAGCGCTTTTGCATCGGCATCAACTGAATTTGTCATAGCGGATGTTGTCTGCGGGCAGCTTCGCCTGCAGCAGCAACATGCGAATCGAGGCATCGACCGCCGGCGGCGGCCCGGCCAGGTAAGCGTGCACGTTCTGGTAGTTACCTTGCATCGTCTTGCCCGCCACCTCATGCACCAGTCCGTGATCGAAATGCAGGTCGGGATACGCCAGCAGCGCCTGCGCGGGTACAGCCTCGTCCGACAAAGCGATCGTTACGTCCAACCGGTCAGCGAACTCGCGCGCGAGTTGCGACAGCTCGGCCAGATAAAACCCATCGGCGTACGTGCGTACGCCGAAGAACACGTTTGCGTTGAAGCGATCGAAATAATGCTCCCGCCGTGCGCACGCCAGGATCGACATCATGCCGGCGATGCCGCTGCCGCCGGCGATGCACAGGATGTTCTTGCCCAGTTTGGGGTGGAACGTTGCCGCACCGAGCGGCCCGAACAACTCGACGCGTGCGCCGTCTGCGTTGCCCTTGAACAACCATTCGGAGGTGCCGCCGCTCGGCTTCTTCTTGACCACAAAATCGAGCCGCGTCGCGGCGCGCTCGAAATTGACCATCGAGTAACCGCGATAACCGGGGACGCCGGGCACTTGCATCGTCACGAACTGACCGGCATCGAAATCGGTCGGCTGCGCGAGCGCGACTGAAAAGCTGATGACGTCGCGCGTCAGTGCTTGAGTGTCTTCGATCGTGCCCGCGCGCAACGCGGGAACGCAGGCGCCCGGGTCCATGTTGAAAACAAAATTTGCGGCCTCAACCGTGCAGTCGCTGCGCGCAGCGCACTGACACATCAGAAATTCGCCGGCTTGCTTCAGGTATTTTTTTCCCGGCGCGTGCGGCCACAGGTCGTCGACTTCGCCGGCAATCAGCCGCGCCCTGCAGGTGCCGCACGTGCCGCTGCCACACTCGTAGGGCAGGTTGATCCCGGCGGCCAATCCCGCGTAGAGCAGGCGCACACCCGTTTGCGCTTCGAAGTGGTAGGCGCGATTGCGCGCGTTGAT
>JACCZX010000339.1 GCA_013695705.1 Burkholderiaceae bacterium
TGAATCGGCCGTCGCCTAACGACCAAATGGAGCCGACGCGTCCAACGGTTCGTGCGATCTTGTCGCCCAGGCGCGCGGGCGACTCGCGAGACCGCTTTCAGCGATCCTGACTTCTGCTTTGGGTCGAGGCTGTGTGAAAACTCTCAAACACCGCGTTTTCGGGGGTCGCTTTACCCCTCCCGAGGTGGCGATAGTCGAATACAGAGCGATCTGAGAGGTCGACTTCAGCTTCACGCTCCGCGTCGAAGAGTTTTCACACAGCCTCGGCCGTAAGCGGACATCGGGCTTGAAAATGTTTGGCTAACTCTGACGATGGACAGAGTTTTGGTTGTGATCAGTTGAAAGCTTAGGAACCGCGAGCGCTCTGTTGTTGCGTACGCGATAACTGTGACGATGTGCTGGCGGGTTCAGAAAAATCGCTGAAATCGCGCGCCGTTCGGCCGCCGCGCTATGTGTTGCGCCTCTCGTTCGCTCGCCCAGTAAGCCCGCCCTGTCACCGCTTCATCCGAGTTGCCATTTGCCCGAGTGCGATGGCCAAAGCCGCGCCGCCGAGCACTTTTACGACCTCGGGGTGCTGAGCGTAATACGCAGCGACCTTGTCGAGCACGCCTGGGTCTTCCTTCTCCGCCGCCACTGCGATCTTTTGCATTTGTTCGGGGGTTACCTGTTCCGCATCGCTGGGTGTCACGCTCGCTGGAGCTGAGCCTTGCGCGCCTTGAACGCCTTGGACAAATCGTCCCAGCGCGCCGCCGGCGATGCTCGACAGTACCGCCGGACCGACGGTGCGGATAAGCTGGTTCAAAAGCCCGGCGCGTTGCTGCGAGTTGGACCCGCCAAACAAGCTGCCGAGCATGGTGGCAAACGCAGGGGTCTGGTCCGAGCGGAATGCTTGGGCGATCCCACTGCCTAGGACGTCAGGGGAAACCTGACGGACCACTTCGTCAAAATCTGTTTGCGTATCAGTCGGCCGGTCGGCGTACTGCTTGAGGATGTCCATGATGTTCATCGGCTGCTCCGAGAGTTATAAACGGATGCTAACGTTGTTTGCATTGACCGCAATTGACCGGTTGAGATGACGGCACACGGGTGTATTGCTTGATGACGTGTGCTGCGTTAGAAGCACCATGACCTCGCGCGCCGCCGAATGAAACTAAGCCTGCTTCTGGCCGCATGTTGCCTGGCGCTGACCGGCTGCGCCACGTCGGACGGTGACGCCGGGCGAGCCGGTATGAGCGCGGGCGAATCGCGCGCGCTGATACAGCGCCTGCTGCCGACCAACATGGTTGATCGGGGCGGCTGGGCGACCGATATCTATGCCGCGTTTGCCACGCAGGACATTGCGGCGACGCCGGAGAACATTTGCGCTGTACTGGCGGTGACCGAACAAGAATCGACTTTTCGCGCCGATCCACCGGTGCCTGGCTTGACCGCCATTGCGTGGCAGGAAATCGACAAGCAAGCTGAGCGCGCCGGAGTACCGAAGTTCGCGGTGCACACCGCGTTGCGGCTGACGTCGCCCAACGGCAAGAGCTATAGCGAGCGCATCGACGCGGTGACTACCGAGAAGCAGCTAAGCGAGATTTTCGAAGATTTCATCGGCATGGTGCCGCTCGGCAAGACATTCCTGGCCAGTCGCAATCCCGTTCGCACCGGCGGTGCGATGCAGGTAAGCATTGCATTTTCCGAGGCGCACGTAGCAGCCAATCGATATCCGTATCCGATTGCGCATTCGATTCGGCACGAAGTGTTCACGCGGCGTGGCGGCATGTATTTCGGTATCGCGCACTTACTTGGCTACGACGCGCCGTATTCTCAGCCGCTGTATCGCTTTGCCGATTTCAATGCCGGCCGCTATGCAAGTCGCAACGCTGCGTTTCAGAATGCGCTCAGCCTTGCCTCCGGCGTTCCACTGGTGCTGGACGGCGATCTTCTGCCACCGGGTGCGGTCGCTGACGCCCCCACCGGCAGCACCGAGCTTGCAGCGCTCGCTGTTGCCAGGCGACTCGACATGAGCGACTCGGCGATTCACCGTGATTTACAACGCGGCATCGATCCGACATTCGAGCGCAGCGTGCTTTACCAGAACGTTTTTGCGCGTGCTGAGCAGGTCAGTGGGCGGCCCGTGCCGCGCGCGATGGTGCCGAGCATCACGCTAAAAAGCCCGAAGATCACGCGCAAGCTCACCACCGAGTGGTTTGCGCGCCGGGTCGATGAGCGGTATCAGCGCTGCCTGTTGCGAGCGCGGCAGTTCGATGGCAGACAATCTGGCGGCACTGTCGGGACAGTTGAACATGTTGAACTCGATACGCGACTATTTTGAACGCAATATCAGCCCGCTGCCGACTGCGGCTGCGGAGCGACACAGCATCGAATTAGCAACCGCCGCGCTGCTGGTCGAAGTGGTGCGCGCCGACGCCCACACGCAGCCAGGAGAGCAGCAGGTCGTGATGCGGGCGGTGCGCGAAAAATTTGGCTTGTCGGGCGATGAGGCGGAAACGCTGATGCGGCTGGCGGACGAAGAAATGCGAACGGCAAATGATTACTTCCAATTTACCTCGCTCATAAATCAGCAATTCAATCAGCAACAGAAACAGCGGGTAGTCGAGCTGATGTGGCACGTGGCGTACGCTGACGCCGAGTTATCGGCGCACGAAAATCATGTGCTCCGTCGTGTCGCTGAGTTACTGCATGTAACGCATGGCGACTATATCGCCGCGAAGATGCGTGCAAAGGATGCAGCAGCCGGGCGCGGCAGCTGACTGCGCCGCCACGCCGGTATCTGTTACCTAACTTAAACCGACTAAGCGTCGCGATCGCCGACAATAATCTCAACTCTGCGATTGCGAGCGCGGCCGGCGTCTGTATCGTTGCTCGCTACTGGCTCGCGTGCACCGCGGCCGTCGATCGAGAACCGATTGGCCGGTACGCCGCGCGAGACCAAGTAATCGCGCGTGGCATCGGCGCGCTGCAACGACAGCGGTTCATTGGAAGCCGACGAGCCGGTTGAATCAGTGTGACCGATGATCGTGACCGACGCGCTCGGGTTCTGCGCAAGCGATTGTGCGAAATTATCCAGCACGGGCCGGAAGTTCTGGCGTATTGCCGCCTGACCGACGTCGAATGAAATATCGGCCGGAATGTTCACCCGCAGCTGATTGTCTGCGGTGCGTGTGACTTCAACGCCAGTGCCGCGAGTTTGCTGTTCGATCTGTTTCTGCTGATTCTCCATGCGCCGGTTCCAGATGTAGCCGCCCAGCGCGCCCGCTGCCGCGCCAATAGCCGCACCAGCCGCCGCGCCGCGGCCCCGGTTGCTGTCGTTGCCCAGCGCACCGATGGCGGCGCCGGCTACCGCGCCAGCCCCTGCGCCGGTTGCAGTGCGGCGCTGACCGTCATCCATCGTTTCGCAGCCAGCGAATGAGAAGGTGGCCATTGATGCTGCTGCCAGTACCGCGATTGTTTTACGTAGTGGTTTGTTCATTAAAGTGCCTCGTTATGGGTGCGGTTGTTTAAGGGTCGTCTGTCAACAAAAGCAAAGCAGGTGCCTGTAACGCCCCATGCGGGGCTTAGGCATACATGCTTCGTGCCAGCTCTGCGCCTTTGGCGAGCGCCTCTAGCTTGGCCAGCGCGACGGCGCGATCCATCGGAGCCATGCCGCAATTGGTGCAAGGCAAAATTCGCTCTTTCGGCACGAACCGCAGCGCCTGACCGATGACTGCAGCGACCTGCTGCGGCGTTTCAATGCTGTCGGCAGCGACGTCTATCACGCCCACCAGCACGTCCTTGCCTTCGAGCAGCCCGATCAGCTCGAGCGGGACGTGCGAATTGGCGCACTCAAGCGACACCTGTTTAATCGAGCTTTTCGCCAGCGCCGGAAAAACGCGCTCGTATTGCCGCCAGTGTTCACCCAGGCTTTTTTTCCAGTCAATATTGGCCTGGATGCCGTAGCCGTAGCAGATGTGCACAGCCGTCGTGCACGTCAAACCTGCGGCCGCGCGTTCGAGCGCAGCGATGCCCCACTCGTTGACCTCGCCCGGATAGACGTTGAATGCCGGTTCATCAAACTGAATCACGTCGACGCCGTCGGCCTGCAGCGCGCGCGCTTCTTGATTCAGCAAACTGGCGAACGCCATCGCCATTTTGGCGCGATCGCCATAGTGACGATCGGCCACCGTATCGACGATCGTCATCGGACCCGGCAGCGTGATTTTCAGTTTTCTGTTCGTGTGTGCGCGCGCAAGCTGGGCGTCGGCCCGATGCACGCGTGAGCGCAAATGCAGCGGACCGACCACCTGCGGCACCATCGCCTCGTAGCGGTTATCACGAATTCCCATTTTCACTTTGTTGTCGAAATCGATGCCGCTGACCGCTTCGAGAAAGCCGTGCACGAAGTGTTGGCGCGATTGCTCGCCGTCGGTCACGATGTCGATGCCCGCGTCTTCCTGCGATTTCAAAGCCAGCAGCGTTGCATCGCGCTTGGCTTCGTCGAGCTCGGCGCCTTGCGCCTTCCAGCGCGGCCAAAGCTTCCCTGTTTCCGCCAGCCAAAATGGCTTCGGCAAACTTCCGGCAATCGTGGTTTCGAACATGGCGGATCCCGTTTCAATTCATACATTCAAGCTCATATATAGTCGGTCGACTCATCATTGAGCGCAAGAGTTTCGATGAACGTTCCGGTATCACAGAAGATTCGCGCGCGGTTGCAAGCGGCCAACCAGCGTTATCACGCCAACGACAACATCGCGGATTACGTCGAACCCGCGGAGTTGCCGCAACTGCAGCAGGAAGTCGAAGAGAAGCTGCTAGCGGTGCTGCAAAGTCTGGTGATCGACACCGAAGGCGACCACAACACGCGCGGGACCGCCGGCCGCATCGCGCGCATGTATCTAAGCGAAGTGTTTCGCGGCCGTTACGGCCCGAAGCCGCAGGTGACTGAGTTTCCCAATATCGAGCGGCTCAACGAGCTGATCATCGTCGGTCCGATTACCGTGCGCAGCGCGTGTTCGCACCATCTGTGCCCGATACTCGGCAGCCTGTGGATCGGCGTGCTGCCGAACGAACATTCAAACCTGATTGGCTTGTCGAAGTATGTCCGGCTGACCGACTGGGTGATGAGCCGACCGCAGATTCAGGAGGAAGCAGTTAAGCGGCTGGCGGATCTACTGCAGAACGCGATGCATCCGGACGGGCTCGCCCTGGTGATGGAAGCCGATCACTTTTGCATGCGCTGGCGCGGCGTCAAGGACACCGCCTCCAAGATGACGAGTAGTGTGATGCGCGGCTCCTTCCTGAAAGACCCGAATCTGCGCGCGGAGTTTCTGGCGTTACTGAGAGATCGCGTCCGCTGAGGATTACTGACGTTACAGCGCTTCGCTCTTCTGCAGGCGGCGGTAATCCCAGGGTGGTACCGGATCGCTGAACGACCATAAGCCCGCGCTCGTGGCGCGCGCGTCGCCTTCCGCCCGTGCGTAGTTAAGGCGATCGATCGCGCGCTGCTCGTGCGCATACTTGACATAGTGCCACGCAAGGCCGCGCCGGATCTGCTCCAGGCCAACGTCGACGCCGTCGATAAAAACACGGCATACAGCGCGGCCATAGCGATCGATCTTCGGGCAGTCGGCGCGGGCGGGCTTTCCGTGCGCCAGCGCAGCCAGTGACTGGCGCGCTCGCTGCCCGTGCGGCTGCGTGCGCTCCGGCGCGTCGATGCCGTCGAGCCGGATCCGATGTTGCGTCTTGCTCGCATCGAGGAGCGTCACAGTATCGCCATCGGCAACGCCGACGATCGTGCCGTCGAACTCGGCCGCTGCCGCGGCCAGCGGTAAAAAAGTGACGAACGCAACAACAGCGCCCAGTGTTCGAAAGCATCGCATTTGGCCTCCCAAGTCATACCGATGCTAGGCAGCCGCAAGCACCCGAAACGATCGGAAAGCCGCACTACGCGGCGGCAATTCATCACCGCCAGCAGCTATGTGATGATGGGCAAATGAGCTGCGGCCATACATCCACGCACAGGCTCGGGACTGGCGGTTCGTGTACGCAACCCCGCAGCCGAGAGATTGCTGGGCCGCACCCCGGTGCC
>JACCZX010000376.1 GCA_013695705.1 Burkholderiaceae bacterium
AATTACAGCGATGGCAACCACCATGACCCAAAACGGAACGCTGCGCCCGAGCTGGAAACTCTTGCCGCTGTAAAACGGCGCACTCGAAACCATCGTGAAGCCGGCGTACACCGTCAGCAGAAACGCCACCCACGGCAACCACGCTTCGCGAATCGGAAACTTGTTGTCAACTGCGAGCCAGACGAAACCGGCAATGAGCGCCGCTGCCGCTGGACTCGGAAGCCCCTGAAAAAAACGCTTGTCGACAACACCAAGATTGGCGTTAAAGCGGGCCAGCCGCAAAGCGGCGCCGGCGCAATACACAAACGCCCCGGCCCAGCCCCAGCGGCCGAGATCCTGCAGTGCCCATTCGTACATCACCAGGGCTGGCGCTACACCGAACGACGTCATGTCCGACAGCGAATCGAACTGTTCACCGAATGCACTTTGTGTGTTGGTCAACCGTGCGACACGACCGTCCATGCCGTCCAGGACCAGCGCAGCAAAAATTGCGATCGCCGCCATTTCGAACTGCTGATTCATCGCCTGAACGATCGCGAAGAAACCGGCGAACAAGTTGGCCAGCGTGAATAAATTCGGCAACAGGTAAATGCCGCGGCGACGCCGAGCCAGGTGCGGTACTTCGTCCAGTACCGGCGAAGCCTGCAAGCCAAACGGACGCGGTTTGCGGCGACGGAAACGCATCACAGCTCCGCGATAATCGTGCTGGTCGCGTACACCTTGTCGCCAACTGCAACCTTCGGTCGGGCAGAAAGCGGCAAGTAAACGTCGACGCGCGAGCCGAAGCGGATAAATCCGTAACGCTGGCCGCGTGCAAGCACCTGTCCGGGCTTCACGTAGCAAAGAATCCGGCGCGCTATCAGCCCGGCAACCTGCACCACCGAGATTCGGTCCCCGCCCGGCATTTTTACGACCAGGGCGTTGCGTTCATTCTCGCTCGATGCTTTGTCGAGATCGGCGTTGACGAAGGTGCCGGCCCGATATTCGATGTGCTCGATCGTTCCGTCCACCGGCGAGCGATTGCTGTGAACGTTGAAGACATTCATGAATACGCTGACCAGCAAAGATTCGTTTTGCGTGTAGGGATCGACCGTCTTTTGCACGCGAACGATGCGACCGTCTGCGGGCGACACCACCGCATTAGCTTGTGCGGGCAACGTGCGCGGCGGGTCGCGAAAAAACTGGATGACAAAGATTGCAATCAACCAAACCGGTAGCGACCACAGGAAGCCAAAGAAGTAGGCAACGAGCAACGCCAGCACGACCGCCCCGCCGATATAGGGCCAGCCCTCACGCGCAAGAATCGGATGCGGATAGTTCAAGTGCGACTCCCTGAAGCTCACAAGACATCGTGACCGGCGTCCGATGTCGAAGATCAATGGTATCGGATGGTGTCTACGGCAGGAGCCGCGCCTTTCCGGTCACGCTCAGGCGTTCGATTGAGCGGCCAGATTCAAACGTCGGAGGTGTCGCAGCGTCCGCCGCCATCGCTGAGCGCATCAGCATTGGCTGTGGCGGGCCCGCTTCGCGCACTCCAAAGTTCATTTCTTCGACGCGAATTCGATTGGCCGGCACGCCCAGCGACTGCCCTGCGGCCGAGAAGCGCGAATTCAGATTGGCCACGGCGAGCTGAATCAGCTGTGCTTCGACCTTGTCGCGGGTCCCTTTCGACAGCCTGAAGTCGACGGCACCCAACGCCAGAAACGGCTGCGCCGCGGCAACGGTCTTCGGCAGAGCGGCAAGATTTTCAGTGCGCACCGTCACGCCCTGGCGCACGCGCCAGCCGGTGATCGCGCGATTACTGCCGCTCGAATACACGGGGTAGCTGGTGTAGCCCGAGGTTTCGATCTGCGCCTTGGGGTCAGCGCGTTTCAGCGCTGCTGTGCCATCAGCCACGCGCTGATTGACGACGGTCTGGGTACGCGTCAAATCAGCGTCTTGCATCTCATAAAAGAAGTTCGCAACCGCTTCATCGTTTGCCAACTCGACTTCGGCTGCACCGGTCATCAACACCAGCGTGCCCGCGGGCGGCAGTGGCAATGACTGCTGTTGCGCAAGGGTAGGCGCCGACACGACCAGCAGCAGCGCAATGATGGCGGAAAGGATCCTGATCATCGCGTCAGTTCTTGGCCTGATCGACCAGCCGGTTCGCTTTGATCCAAGGCATCATGTTGCGCAGCTTTTCACCGACCTGCTCGATTTGATGTTCGGCCATCAAGCGGCGCCGTGCTGACAGCGTCGGAGCGCCCGCGCGGTTCTCAATGATGAAACTCTTGGCGTACTCGCCGGTCTGGATTTTCGTCAACGCCTTTTTCATTGCATCCTTGGTGGCAGGCGTGACGATTTTAGGCCCGGTCAAGTACTCGCCGTACTCCGCATTGTTGGAGATCGAATAATTCATGTTGGCGATGCCGCCCTCGTAGATCAGGTCGACGATCAGCTTCAACTCGTGCAGGCATTCGAAATACGCCATTTCGGGCGCGTAGCCCGCCTCGACCAGCGTTTCGAATCCCGCTTTGATCAGTTCGACGGTACCGCCGCACAGCACCGCTTGCTCGCCAAACAAATCGGTTTCGGTTTCTTCGCGAAAATTCGTCTCGATGATGCCGGCCTTGCCGCCGCCGATCGCGCACGCGTACGACAGCGCGAGGTCGCGCGCCATGCCGGATGCATCTTTATGCATCGCAATCAGGCACGGCACGCCACCCCCCTGCTTATACGTCGAGCGCACCGTGTGGCCCGGCGCTTTGGGCGCCACCATGATCACGTCAAGATCGGCGCGCGGCTGTATTTGTCCGTAGTGAATGTTGAATCCGTGTGCGAACGCGAGCGCGGCGCCTTGCTTCATGTTGGCTGCGATCGACTCGGTATAAACGTGCGCGTGATTTTCGTCGGGCAAAAGAATCATCGCGATGTCGGCGTTTTTTACTGACTCTGCGACTTCCTTGACTTGAAGTCCCGCGGCCTGCGCCTTTTTCCATGACACCCCACCGCTACGCAGGCCCACCGTCACCTTGACTCCCGAATCCGTCAGGTTCTGCGCGTGTGCATGACCTTGCGACCCGTAGCCGATGATCGCGACCTGCTTTCCCTTAACGAGCGAAAGATCCGCATCCTTGTCGTAATAAATCCTCATTGGCTCCCCCTATACTTTTAGAATTCGTTCGCCGCGACCGACACCCGATCCGCCGGTGCGCACCGTTTCGAGAATTGCGGCGCGATCGACCGACTTGATGAACGCGTCCAGCTTGGCCGCGTTGCCTGTGAGCTCAATCACGAAGCTGCGCTCAGTCACATCGATAATGCGGCCGCGAAATATATCGGCCACGCGCTTGATCTCATCGCGCTCTTTTCCGACAGCGCGCAGCTTGATCAGCATCAGCTCGCGTTCGATGAAATCACCTTCGGTCAGATCGACCACCTTGACGACCTCGATCAGCCGGTTCAGATGCTTTGTAATTTGCTCGATCACATCGTCCGAACCAACTGTGACGATAGTCATCCGCGAGAGCGATGCATCCTCGGTCGGGGCGACCGTCAAAGTTTCGATGTTGTAGCCCCGAGCAG
>JACCZX010000394.1 GCA_013695705.1 Burkholderiaceae bacterium
TGCTCGTGCTTTTCACCGATCATCGTGCTCTTCTCGGACACCACCGGCCCGAGCAGGACGGCGTACAGCCGATCGTTTCCGCCGGACGACGCGGCGGCGGGTTGCTTATTCACGTTGGTGGCGTTCATCCCCACATTTCCTCGAGCTTCGAGATCGCCGGCTTGGTCACAATCACTCTCTTGTAATGAATCAGCGACAAGGGATCCGCGTAACGCGGCTCAACGATCAACACGTTCTTAAGATTGCGCGACGCCAGATATAAATTTTCATCGACATCGTCGGTAATGATCAGCACCGAGGCCAGCCCCATCGCTTTTAGCTTGTCGGCCAACTGCTTGGTCTTCGGTGAATCGACTGACAACACATCGACCACCGCGATGCGATCGTGACGGGCCAGCTGCGACAGGATTGAAGCCATCCCGGCGCGGTACATCTTCTTGTTGACCTTGTGCGAAAAATTCTCGTCGGGCGAATTCGGAAACGCACGACCACCGCCGCGCCAGATCGGACTCGAGCTCATGCCAGCGCGCGCGCGGCCGGTGCCTTTCTGGCGCCACGGTTTGCGCGTCGAATGCTTGACCGTCGTGCGATCTTTTTGCGCGCGTGTGCCTTGGCGCGCGTTGGCCTGATATGCAACAACGATCTGATGCACCAGCGCTTCGTTGTACTCACGGCCGAACACAGTCTCGGGTGCTGACATCGTTCCGGCGTCCTGACCTTGGGCGTTTAACATTTTCAATTCCATACGCCCTCCTATTTGCTTCCCGCGGGCTTGGTTACCGGCATTGGCTTGGCTTTCGCCGCTGGCCGCACCACAACATTGCCACCCGAAGCACCCGGAACCGCACCGCGAATCAGCAACAACTGGCGCTCAGTGTCGATGCGCGCCACGACCAGGTTCTGCGTGGTGCGCTGCTTGTCACCCAAATGGCCGGCCATCCGCTTGCCGGGCATAACGCGGCCCGGATCTTGCCGCATGCCTATCGAGCCCGGCGAGTTGGTTGATACCGAGTTACCGTGCGTAGCGCGGTTCGAGGAAAAGTGATGTCGCTTGATTGCCCCGGCAAAACCTTTACCGATCGTCACACCCGTCACGTCGACTTTCTGTCCAACGGAGAAAACATCCATGCCGATGGTGGCGCCGGCCTTAAATTCGCCAGCCTGCTGCGCATCGAGCCGGAACTCTCTCAGCACCGAGCCCGCTTCAATGCCCGCCTTCGAGAAATGTCCTGCCTGCGGCTTTAAAACGCGCGTTGAGCGGCGTTTTCCGTGGGCAATCTGCACCGCAGAGTACCCGTCGACTTCGCTGGTGCGCACTTGCGCAACGCGATTGTTCGACACGTCGAGTACGGTGACCGGGACGGAATCACCATCGTCGGTGAAAATACGCGTCATGCCAACCTTGCGGCCCAGAAGGCCTAAGGCTTCTCTCATTCTTATCTCCACTCCCAGCTTCGATTGGCCGAGACTTACTAGGTGACTGTCCTGCTTCGCGTCGGCGTTGACCGGGTCGCGAAAAGCCTGCGAGTTTATCTCACGGCGCTACCTACCTGCAACCTACTCGGCCGTGACCCTCTGTACCTTGATTTTGATATCGACGCCGGCCGGCAAATCGAGCTTCGCCAGAGCATCGACGGTCTTGTCCGTCGGGTCGATGATGTCCATAAGCCGCTGGTGCGTACGCATTTCCATCTGGTCGCGCGACGTTTTGTTGACGTGCGGTGAACGCAGCAGATCGAAGCGCTGAATGCGCGTGGGCAACGGAACCGGGCCGCGCACCACGGCGCCAGTGCGCTTGGCGGTATCGACAATCTCAAGCGCCGACTGATCTATCAACTTGTAGTCAAACGCTTTCAGACGTATTCGTATTCTTTGGCTTTGCATTGGATTCTCTCAAAGAGCGAGGCAGTGTCGCTGCCGAAATTTGTTCACCAATTACTACTCAACGATTTTCGCGACGACCCCGGCGCCGACGGTTTTGCCACCTTCGCGCACGGCGAAGCGCAGGCCTTGTTCCATTGCGATCGGGTTGATCAGGTTGACTTCCATCTGGATGTTGTCACCCGGCATCACCATCTCGGTGCCCGCCGGCAACTGGATCGAGCCGGTCACATC
>JACCZX010000401.1 GCA_013695705.1 Burkholderiaceae bacterium
CGCACCGAACTCGCACGCGAACGATCAACCAGTGAGCGCGAAGTTGAGACATCACAGATCTCTGCGCGTGAAGCGATCGAGATGGCGCGCCTCACGACCGACCGCGTGCTCGAGGAGGAGCGCATCATCAAGGAAGGGGGCCTGCAGGCGCGCGAGATCCAGCGCCGTCAGACCGTGGAGCTGGCCGAACAACAGCGATCGATTGCAGTCTCGCAACAGAGCAAGGCCGAGAGCGAAGCGCGCGCCGCTGCCGATCAGGCTCGCGCGAAGGCCGTCACCGAAGAGGAGCGCGTGTTTACCGCGCGCGAGACCGAGATGGCAGAGCGCCGCAAACGGATCGACCTGATCGAAGCTTCGAAGGAAGCGCAGCGCGAAGGCATTCGGCTGACGATGTCTGCTGAAGCGGAGAAGATGGCTTCAGCCGATCGCGGGCACGCGTTGCGTGCGCAAGCTCAGGCCGAGGCCGATTCCGATCAGATCCGCACGATGGCATTGAGGATTCGGCATGAGATCGAAGCTGAAGGCGCGCGCCTGATGAACGAGACGCACAACATGCTGACACCGGATGCGCGCACGTCGCAACTCCGCCTGCGGCTGATCGACAAGATGGAGGGAATCATCCGCGAGAGCGTCAAGCCGATGGAGCGCATCGAAGGGATCAAGATCCTGCACGTCGACGGATTCGGCGGCGGGAACGGTCGTGCGCACGGTGATACGGGCGCGGGCTTGACCGACAGCGTCGTCAACAGCGCATTGCGCTTCCGCGCGCAGGCGCCGCTGATCGATCAACTGCTGCGTGAGATCGGCGTGCAGGGTGGCGAGCTCGGCCAGATCGCGCAGAGCATCAGCAAGACCGCGTTGCCGAGCAGCAGCAAGGGCGGCGGCGAGTGATTCGCGTCTACACATCTAGCGTGATCGACGCGCCCGCCGACGCGGTGTGGCAACAGGTGCGAGACTTCAACGGCATGCCTGCGTGGAACCCTGGCGTCGCGGAGTCACGCATCGAGGCCGGCATGCCGTCGGACCGTGTCGGCTGCGTACGCAACTTCCGCACGCGCGACGGCGGCGTGATCCGCGAGCAGCTGCTGACGCTGTCTGACTTCGAATATGAATGCACGTATTCGATTCTCGAGTCACCGATGGGCGTCGATAACTACATCGCCACGTTGAAGCTCACCCCGATCACGGACGGCAATCGTACCTTCGCCGAATGGAGCGCCGAGTTCGACTGCCCGCCCGGCCGCGAGCGCGAGCTGACGCAGCAAATCGGGCAAGGCGTTTTTCAGGGTGGCTTCGACGCGCTAAAGCAGCGCTTTCTGAAAGCCGCTGCGTAGAACACGCGTATGTCTTTACAGCGCGTCACCCGGTCCACGGTGATCGACCAACCGATCGAGCGCGTGTGGCCACTGTTGCGCGACTTCAACTCGCACGTGCAATGGCATCCGGCTATCGCCGAAAGTTACATCGAAGACGGACTGTTGCCCGATCAGCTCGGGTGCGTTCGCAACTTCCGATTGAAGGACGGAGCGCACCTGCGCGAACAGTTGCTTACGCTGTCCGACCGCGACTGGATCTCGACGTACTGCATTCTCGATTCAACGATCCCGCTGTTTCGCTATGTCGCTACCGTGCGCCTGAAGCGAGTCACCGACCGCGATCGCACGTTCTGGCACTGGGAGTCGACGTTCGCGACACCGCCCGGTCGCGAACGCGAGTTGACCGAGCAGGTTGGGCGCAACGTATATGAGGCTGGCTTCGAGGCACTAAGGCTGCATCTTGCGACAGATTAAGGTTGGGTTGTGCGGCTTTAGCATGGGAATGACCCAATACCCTCGGCACTTCCCAGTTGTCGAAGTTCAACAAACGTTTTACCAACCGCCCACCGACGATACTTTACGCCGATGGCGCGCCATTGCGCCGAACGACTTCGAGTTCACGCTGAAGGCCTGGCAACTCATCACGCACACCGGTGCCAGCTCGACTTATCGCCGCCTGCGTCGGCCCCTCACCACTCGTGAGCGCGGCGACGCAGGTGGGTTTCGTGCCACTCCAATCGTCGATGAAGCCTGGCATCGAACCCTCGAGTGCGCCAAAATTCTCTCGGCCACGGCGATTCTCTTTCAATGCCCCGCCAGCTTCAAGCCCACCGAAGAGAACATTGGAAGTCTGCGGGCATTCTTCGGCCGCATCGAGCGCCCAAAAGCCATTCGTTTGATGTGGGAGCCCAGAGGATCTTGGTCCGAAGGCCAAGTCGCCCAACTGTGCGCCGAGCTTGCGCTCGTGCATGTGGTCGACCCTTTCGTCACGAGCGCGCAAACAAACTCGCCGACCTATTTGCGACTGCATGGCGTGACCGGCAGTCGCCATATTTATTCGGACGACGAATTGCAGTGGCTGATGACGCGCATCCCTGACAAGGGCGACGCTTACGTGATGTTTAACAA
>JACCZX010000413.1 GCA_013695705.1 Burkholderiaceae bacterium
CTCAACAACCGCGCCCCGCAGCGGCGGTTCCGGCCGCGGCTCAGGCCGATCCATTTCCCGGCCTGAAGTTCAGGAACATCGGGCCCGCGACGATGGGCGGCCGTGTCGACGACCTCGCGGTGCTCGAATCGAATCCCGCGGTGTTTTATGTCGGCACCGCCACCGGCGGCCTGTGGAAGACCGTCAACAACGGCACTACCTGGGAAGTGCTGTTCGATGATCTCGACGACACGGTGTCGATCGGCGACATTGCGATCAACCCGAACGACGCCAACACGGTGTGGATTGGCAGCGGCGAGAACAACAACCGGCAGAGCGGATCGTGGGGCAACGGGCTCTACAAGTCGATCGACGGCGGCAAGACCTGGAAGCACATGGGCCTGCCGGCCTCGAAGCACATCGCGCGCATCATCGTCGATCCGGTCGATCACGACGTGGTCTACGTGGCGGCGCTCGGCAGCCTGTGGGGCCGCGGCGGCGAGCGCGGCATCTATAAGACGACCGACGGCGGGCTGACGTGGGCGCGGATCCACTTCGTCGACGACGATACCGGTGCCACCGAGCTGGTGATGGACCCCGCGAATAACAAGGTGCTCTACGCCGCGACCTATCAGCGGCGCCGCGCCACCTGGGGATTCAACGGCGGCGGCCCCGGCAGCGCGATGTGGAAATCAAGCGATGCCGGCCGCACCTGGACGAAGCTGACGGAGGGCGTGCCGGCCGGCCCGCTCGGCCGCATCGGCATGGATGTTTACCGCGCCAATCCGAACGTCCTCTACGCGCGCATCGAGCACGAGAAGGAAAGCGGCACCTATCGATCGGATGACGCCGGCCTGTCGTGGCGCAAGATGTCGACCACCAATCCGCGCCCGATGTATTTCAGCCAGGTGCGGATCGATCCCAACAACGACGCGCGCATCTACGTGCTCGGCGTGCAGATCCACATTTCCGACGATGGCGGCAAGACCTTCATCGAGAACGGCGCGCTGCATTCGGATCACCACGCGATGTGGATCAACCCGAAGAACTCGAACCACATCATCGACGGCACCGACGGCGGCATCGGCATCAGCTACGACAAGGGCGCGACCTGGGACGCGGTCTACAACATGGACCTCGGCCAGTTCTACCACGTCACCCACGACATGGAGACGCCGTACAACGTGTGTGGCGGCCTGCAGGATAACTACACCTGGTGCGGGCCGTCCGCGACGCGCAGCCGCACCGGCATCGCCAACGACCAGTGGTTCCAGATTCACGGCGGCGACGGCTTCGAGGCGCAGATCGATCCGACCAACTCGCGGATCATCTACGCCGAGTCGCAGGACGGCAACATTTCGCGCATCGACAAGATCAGCAACGAACGCAAGTCGATCCGGCCGCTGCCGGCGCGCGGTGAAGCGCCGCTGCGTTGGAACTGGAACACGCCAATCCTGATGTCGCCGCACGATCCGGCGACAATTTATGTCGGCGCCAACAAGGTGTTCAAGTCGACCGACCGTGGCCAGTCGTGGACCGCGATCAGCCCTGATCTCACGGACGCGACCGACCGCGAAGGCCTGACGCTGATGGGCAGCGTCGCCAAGGACATCACCATCGCCAAGAACGACGGCGTGCAGTCCTACGGCAACATCGTGCAGCTGGTCGAATCGTCAAGGACGGCCGGCGTGCTGTATGCCGGCACCGATGACGGCAAGGTGCACATGACCCGGGACGGCAAGAGCTGGACCGACATCACCAGCCGGTTCCCAGGCGTCCCCAAGAACGCGTATGTCTCGCGCTTGACCGCCTCGGCGCACGACGTCAACGTGGTCTACGCGACCTTTGACAACCATCGCGCCGACGACATGGGCACCTACGTCTACGCCAGCGTCGACGGCGGCAACAACTTCCGCTCGATTGGCGAGGGCATTCCGAAGGGCCACGCGGTGACGTCAATGGCGGAGGATCCGAAGAACCCGAGCGTGCTCTATACCGGGTCCGAGTTCGGGTTGTTCGTCAGCCC
>JACCZX010000419.1 GCA_013695705.1 Burkholderiaceae bacterium
CAACCTACCTGCACAAGCACACTGCCTCGGCCAAGTACGTCGCCCGCGTCGAGTGGGATGGCGCCACCTTTCCTGTTCCTGCCGGCCACACCCGCGAACTGGAAACCGGAGCGAACCGCGCGCAGGCTGCGGCCGACATCGCGGCGCAGGCGGCTGCTGACTTCGCTGCCGGCCAAGAGGGGCTGCGCGAGCAGGCGCGCGACTTTATCAGGAACGATCCGCGCCCGGAGATGAAGGCGTTACGCGCGCTCGCGCTTGTGGTGCTCGACGAGATCAACCTCGTGCGCCAGAACCCGGCCGCCGTGCTCGCCGCACGCACGCCAGCGCAACTGCTCAACGCCATGGTTGCCAAGGTCGCCGACGGATCGGCTGACTGACGGACTGCGCTCGCGTCGTCGGCTGATCCCTACGTGGTTCAATTGGCCCCAAACCCTGGGGCCTTTGATCCATGACCTATTACGCCGGCAAGGTGTTCACCGTGAAGGTTGGCGATGGCGCCGGCCCTGAGGTGTTCACCACGGTTGCGGCTGCGAAATCGCACTCGCTCTCCATCAACAACGAAGCCATCGATGTCACGAACAAGGACGGCAATCAGTTCCGCGCGCTCATCAACGGCGGCATCAAGTCGCTGGAAATCAGCCTGTCGGGCATCATGACCGACGACACGACCATCGCCGCGCGGATGATGACCCTGGCGACCGGCACCGACAACATCGCCAACTTCCAGCTGGTGAGCGGCCTGGGCGACAAGTTCGCCGGTCCGTTCTTCGTCCAGTCGCTTGAGCGGTCGGGCGAGGTGAACAACGCCGAAACCTACAGCTTCAAGCTGTCGAGCGCCGGAACCATCGTCTACACCGCGGCGCCCTGAGCATGAGCGATCCACGCGGCGACGTGTCCGTCATCATCGACGGCACCGAGCACACCATGCGGCTGACGTTTGCCGCAGCGTTGAAGATCGAGAAGCGTATTGGCTGCGGGCTGCTCAAGCTCGCCAACCGCATGGCCCAGATGGAAGTGACAACCGAGGAAGTCGCGACCGTCATCCATGCGGGCGTCACAGCGGCTGGCGGCAAGCTCACGTTCGACCAAGTGGGCGAGGCCGTGATGGCGGCGGGGCTTATCGACATGGCGAAGCCGGCAACCGAACTGGTGCTCGCTGCGCTGATGGCAGGCAAGCGCCCGCCCGAGGGCGACGCTGAAAAAAAAGCGGCAGAGTAGGCGGGAGTGACCGCATCGAATGGATGCGGTACTTTCGGTCTGCCGTGCTCTGGTTCGGCGTCCAGCCCAGCGAGGCTTGGGCGCTGACCCCGAGCGAGTGGTGGGCGCTCTATGACGAGCACGTGACGATGGCGAATCAGAAAGCCGGGCGACTCACCCCGGATGACGTCGACGAACTCCGGGACGTACTCAAGGCCAATCGATGACCGTCCTAGACGAACTGATTGTCCGCTTCCGAGTCGACCTCGACCAGCTTTCCACCGGGCTCGCCAAGGCGCGCACCGCCGTCGCTTCCGTTGCCACGCGCATGGGCGATTCGTTCAAGGGCCTGGGCCGCGCGATCGGCGCCGTAACGGACCCGGCCAACCTCCTGCGCGCGTTCCTCGTGGGGCGACTGGCGCAAGCATTCTTCACCACCATCAGCAACACCCTTCAAACGGTAGACGCGCTGGGGAAACTCAGCGACCGGCTCGGCATCGCCACCGAGAAGTTGGCGGGTCTGCAGTACGCCGCGCGCATGGCGGGCGTCGAGTCCGGCACGCTCACGCAGTCGCTGACCATTGCCTCCCGTACGCTGTCGCAGGCGGCAGCCGGCGCTGATGGCGCCTCGGAGACCTTCCGCTCGCTCGGCCTGTCGATCGCGGACCTGCGGCGCCTGTCGCCCGATCAGCAGTTCGCCGCGTACGCGGACGCGCTCGCGGGCGTGAGCAACGCGGCCGACCGCGCGCGGCTTGCCCAAGAGCTGTTCGGACGCGGCGGCGCATCGCTTATCCCGCTGCTCATCGAGGGCAGCGCCGGCCTTAAGTCGATGCAGACGGAGGCCGAGAAGCTTGGTATCGCCGTGTCGCGCGTCGACGCAGCCAAGGCCGAGCAGGCGAACGACGCCATCGAGAAAATCAAAGTCGCGTTTGAGGGCATCAAGACGATCGTTGCCATCGAGATCGCGCCCGCGCTCGCGGCGCTGGCGAACGTCATCACCAATAACGTGACGGCGACCAACGGCTTCCGCGACAGCGTGAGCGGGCTGGGCGAGAAGATGATCGGCGTCGTCGGCATGATGATGGACGGCGCGGCGATCGTCGCTCAGGCGTGGAACCTCGTGAAGATCGCGTTCCTCAGCATCCAAGTGCCCGTGTCGTGGCTCATGGAGAATCTGACGGAGGGCATCCTGCAGTGGGGCGCGAACTTCCGCGCGCTCGCGGCGATCGTGGAAGCGGTGGCTGACGTCATCGGCTCGTCGTTCAAGGCCGTGTGGCTTGAGACGAAGTCGGCGTTCCTGTCGATGACAGGCGCCATTGAGAACGGCTTCTCTGCGATGCTGCACAAGCTCGCGGATGGCCTGTCGTACATCAACGACGACGCGGCGAAGAAGACGAGGGAGGCGGCCGACAGCATGGCGGCCAGCGCGGGCGAGGGCGCGGATGCCATCGCGAAGGAACTCGACGCGGCGTACGCGGGCGCGGCGGGCGGGCTGCTCGCGCTTGACAACGCCATGGCGAAGGTCGGGGACTACTCCGACATCGGCAAGAACCCGTTCAAGGGATCGTTCGACGCGGCCAAGGTCTACTTCAACGAGACCTGGGAAGCGATCGTCAAAAAGAGCGGCGAGCCGCTGCCGTCCATCGGCTTCAAAGCGTCGATGATCGAAGCGATGGCGGCTGTTCAAGCCGAGGCTGACAAAACCGGCAAGCGAGTCGCCGACGCGCTCAGTCCGGCCACCGGCATGAGTGACGACGAGGCCAAGCAGCGTCGGGCGAAATTGGAGAATGATCTTGGCAACGAGACCGCGCTAGAGAAGGCGGCTTTTGAAGAGCGCCTAGCAAACCTCAACGCGCTGCACGATGCCGAGCGGATCAGCGACGATGAGTATGATCAGCACCGGCGCTCGCTGACGCTCATGCGCAAGGAGGAAGTCCTCGGCGACATGGACGGCGACCTGGAGCTTGAAGCCGAGAATCACCAAGTGCGCATGGACGCGATCAGCGAGGCGTATGCGCTGGAACTCGTGACGTACCAAGAGCACCTGGACCTCATGGCCCAGGCGAAGGAGGACCACGAGGCGCGTACGCAAAAGATCGTCGAGAAGAAAGCGATTTGGGAACAGAAGTTCGATCGCTTCATGTCGTCGCGCAAGGTGCAGGGCGCGCGGCAAATGTTCACGGACCTTTCATCGCTGATGGACAGCCACAGCCGTAAGGCGTTTGAAGTCGGCAAGGTCGCGGCCATCGCGAATGCGACCGTTAATGGCATCCAGGCAGCGGTCGCCGCGTTCGGGGCTGGCATGCAGTCGGGCGC
>JACCZX010000008.1 GCA_013695705.1 Burkholderiaceae bacterium
CGCACATAGGCGTCCTAGTTTCCCGCTGAAGTTGAATTGACAGCCGCTCGCGACACGCGGCCTCGGCCGGCTCGAAGCTCGGCCGAATAAAGTTGATGGTAGCTCTCGACCATGTGATTAAGACTGAAGGCACGCTCGATCCGCGAGCGCGCGGCGGTGCCGTGCCGCTGTGCCAGCGCGGCATCCTCGAAGTAATTCAAGATTGCTCGCGCCAGCGCCGGCGGATCGCCGGCACTTACCGTTTGGCCGGTCACACCCTCGTCGACAAGTTCCGGGTTACCACCGACGCGCGTCGCGATCACGGGAAGCGCGCAAGCCATCGCTTCAAGAATCGTGTTGGAGATGCCCTCACCGAGCGACGGCAGCACGAAGCAGTCGAGCCCGCGCATGACCTGGGCAATGTCATTGCGCTCGCCGGCAAACCAGCCGAGTTCGCGCATGCCGGCGTCGCCAATGATGCGCTCGCACTCGGGGCGCAGCGCGCCGTCGCCTACGATAATCAGTCGCATGCGATTTCGCGCCGCCGGATTTGCATGCACCGCCAGCACGAATGCGCGTGCCAGCGTTGTCTGATCCTTCACGTAATCCATGCGGCCCACGGTGCCGATCAACCAGTGATCGGGCTCGCGAAACGGACAGCCTTCAATGGGAGCACGTTCATTTCCGACAGGATGAAAGCGATCCGCATCGACTCCGTTGTAAAGCTGAACGATTCGCTCTGACGCGATACCGACGCGGTCGCGCAAGTAGCGCTCGAGATCTTTTGATACGGCAACGTAATGCGACACAAACGGTCGGTAGCCGCGGCGCACCCACTGATAACGGCGCCGCAGTCCATCGGGATCGATTGCGTCGCGTCCGTGTTCGCCGTGAATGCGCACCGGTACGCCGGCTGCCCATGCGGGAACCACGGCTTCAAGCGCGGCCAGGTTGCGCGTATGGACCACCGCGGGTTGCAACTCACGGAACATTCGCAGCAGGCGCGGATAAAGCTTCCATAAGTGACCTGGCTTTTTATGCAGCGATAGATATTGCACGTCCTGCCGCTGCACGCGCTTGGCAAACTCAGGGGACACCTCAGTCAATGCCACCACTGCGTGTCGCCAACTCGTCTCGGGCAATTGGTTGATCAAATTGACGATGCCATTTTCGAGACCGCCAATACCGAAGCGATACACGACATGCGCGATTAACGGCCGCGGGTTCTTCATCATCGGCTTGCCGTCGTTTCAAGTGCTGCGTCGATCGGGCCTGACATCGCTCCGACAAATGAGGTCAGCGTCTGCACACCGGCGCGGATATCGTCGCCCACCGGCGTGTAAATCGCGACCCAGGCGCCCGTATCGGACGCGCCGGTCAAACGCTGCCAAGCGAGCTGAATTTTCAAGAACACATCGCTGCTGGTGGCTTCACCTGCAAGCCAGTACCAATGCCAGATCAGGAATTGCCCTGTCGTGCCACGCACGACCGCGGTTCTTATCAGCGTCGACTCGCCGTTCAAGCGAACCTTCAAAGTGCCGCCGTCTATCAGTCGCCAGCGTTTGCTTTCGCTGCCGACGATCTGGTTCAATGCATTGACCAGTTCCGAGCCCTGCCGTTGGCCGCGGTACACACCCCGATAGACACCGACCGTACGACCGCCGCCAATAAAAGTTTGAACGTCCACCGCGGTAGGTGCAACGAGCTCCGGAATCCAGTCACCGGTGGCAGTCGCGCCCACCTGCCAGCCGCCGCGCGGCACGATTGCTTCGATCTGAATCGCCCGGGCGTCTACGCGCAGCTCAATCCACGCGGCCGCGACGGGCCACGCTGCGACCAACAGCCAGCTTGCGGCAAGCACCGCAGCGATGCGGCGGGTAACGCCCGTCGGCGCGCGGCCCAGAACAGTGGCGGGCCGCGGTTCGCGTGCCTCGTCAGTCCAGCGCAAGCCGGCCGCGAACAGGCCGAACATCGCCGCCCCAAAAATCAACCAGCCCCACCATTGATGGTCTGCGCCGGTTCCGATTCTGTTGCCCGAAAAGTGCGCCATCATTACGATGGCATATGCGCGCACCCAGTTAGCAAGTAGCGCGACTGCCAGTGCAGCGCACACGAACGCGATGCGCTTGATGGGCGCGCGATATTGCAGCCACGCGAAGAGGCAGCCGATCATGGCAGCGGCGATCAGGAAGCGAACGCCGCCACACGCTTCGATAATCGACCAACTGCCGCTCGGAATGACGAAGTAGTTGCCCTCGCGATAAACCGGAATGCCGCTGCCGCGCAACGCCGAAACCGTCACATCGGCCCTCCACTCCACCAGCACTGGCAACAAGCCCTCGCCAACAGGCACTGCGAAAAAAAGAAAGCCCAGCGGAAAAGCCAGTTGACGCGCCCAACGCCACCCAAGCACGGTCAACGCAGTCGCAACCGCCATTCCGACTGCGGAAAACTGCGTGACGACGGCCACACTAGTCAGTTCTCCGAGCAATCCGATGACGCCGATCACTGCGATCAGCGCGAGTCCCGGCCAGAACGGCTTCATCGGCGTCGCAGTCAACGCTGCCGATTGACGCCAAGCCATCCATATCGCCACCGGAATCACTAAATAACAGTGGCTATACGTGGAAGAGCTATGCCAAACGTCGACCATCGATTGCGTCACCGGCCAGACAATGCCCAGGATCGACACTACGATCAGTGCGAATAGCAGCGTGACCCGCATGCGTTCGCGGCGCGCGGGCACTGCTTCTATCAGCCTGGTCGGCTGCGCTTCAGTGTGCATCGAGGGACCTCGCTGCCCGGCCGGCACCGCTGCACGTGCCGGGCTCGAGCAACTTTTCAAACGCCGATAAATTGCGTGTCCAGTTGTAATCGGCAACGATCCGCGCACGCGCGTGCTGCCCCATCTTCCGTCCCACTTCGGGTTGCAGGACCGCGACCACCTTGCGACAAAAGTCTTCGGCATCGACAGCCGTTTCAAAGTCGACACCGGACGCGGCGGTCACTCCGCTCGTCGCCGCCGATGACACCACCACCGCCTTGGCCATCGCCATCGCTTCGAGAATCTTGTTTTGAATTCCGCGTGCCAGTCGCAGCGGAGCCACGACGGCCGCTGCGTGTTGCAGGTACGGCCGCACGTCGGGCACCGTGCCGGTAACAATCACGTGCGAACCCGCGAGCGCGCGCACCGTCTGCGCCGGGTTCATACCGACGATGTAGAAGTGAGCGTCGGGTCGTTGCT
>JACCZX010000016.1 GCA_013695705.1 Burkholderiaceae bacterium
CGTCAAAAGCGCTGCGCTACAACTGCAGTCGAACAGATCGCCAGTCAGGTGAAGGCCATTCATCTTCGTCCCCCAGCAGGTCCGCCCTAATCGACCTGAAGCGCGACTTGCGTCGCAACCCCACGATACGGGACCCATGCGCTGTGGCGCGGCGTATGAGTCATGCAACCCAAGAGAAAAAATCCCTGGGGCTGCCCTGTTGGCTCTGACGGGAGTGCTGCCTAACCTAACGGCTCGTTGCCTTCGCTCGTTCGCAAAAAAAACCTGCGTTTCTTTGCGTAACAAAAGTCTGGCGCCCGTTGCTTCCTTTTGGTTCCGGATCGAATTTGGAAAAGCGGCGAATAGTATATGAAATCGCCGCGCATTTAACACCAGCCGTACAGTATTTCAACTACGCCTAACGCTCCTAAATGGAGTCGCAAAACCTGCATTGCAAGCAGCGCGCCCAAGAAGCGAACGAGGCTGCTTTGCTACCATTTCGCGCTTTGCCGCAGCAGCCCAAATGAATGACCGGTCGGTAAGTAACGCCAGCGCGCCGCTTGCTTTAGCGAATATGCCGGTTACGACCATGGCCAACGCCATCCGCGCACTGGCGATGGACGCGGTGCAGCAGGCCAACTCTGGACACCCCGGCATGCCGATGGGCATGGCGGAGATTGCAGTTGCGCTCTGGGGCCGGCATCTTGCGCACAACCCTGCCAATCCACAGTGGGCCAACCGTGACCGCTTCGTTCTTTCCAATGGGCACGGCTCGATGCTGCAGTACGCTTTGCTGCACCTAAGTGGCTACGATCTGCCGCTGCAGGAGCTGAAAAAGTTCCGGCAACTACATAGCCGCACGCCGGGACATCCTGAGTTCGGATATACGCCGGGTGTAGAAACCACGACAGGCCCGCTCGGGCAGGGGTTCGCTAACGCCGTTGGCATGGCGCTCGCCGAAAAGTTGCTCGCCGCGGAATTCAATCGACCGGCGTTCGATGTCGTCGATCATTGCACCTACGTGTTCGCCGGTGACGGCTGCATGATGGAAGGCATTTCGCACGAAGCTGCCTCGCTTGCCGGCACCTGGCAACTCAACAAATTGATCGCGGTGTACGACGACAACGGCATCTCGATCGACGGTGAAGTTAAATACTGGTTCACCGACAACACGGCGCAGCGCTTCGAGGCCTACGGCTGGAACGTTATCGGGCCGATCGACGGCCACAACGTAGACGCGATCGACCGTGCGATTGCCGCGGCAAAGCGACAGGGCACGCGCCCTACGTTGATCATCGCCAAGACGATCATCGGCAAAGGCTCGCCCGGCCGCGCGGGCACCGAAAAGGCGCACGGCGAAGCGTTAGGGGAAGCCGAGGTCGAAGCGACGCGTGTTGCACTCGGCTGGCCGCACGAAACGTTTACCGTGCCGCAGGATGCATACGCGGCATGGGACGCGAAGGCGGTCGGAGCCGAACGTGAAACAAAGTGGAACCAACTTTTCCGCGCGTACGCTGAACGTTATCCGCACGAAGCCGGCGAATTTGAGCGACGTGTCGCGCGCACGCTGCCAGCGGCGTACTTCGCCGCGCGCGATGCTGCGCTGGCCGCTGCAACGCAGAAGCGAGAATCGGTAGCGACGCGCAAGGCGTCGCAGTTGGCGCTTGAAGCCCTTGCGCCGTCGCTGCCGGAGTTGATCGGTGGGTCAGCCGATCTCACCGGCAGCAATCTGACCAAGTGGAGCAAGGCCGGCGCGTTGCGGCCAGATGCACTGAATGGGCGCCACATTAATTACGGCGTGCGCGAATTCGGCATGTGCGCAATTGCTAGTGGGCTCGCAGTGCATGGCGGGTTCCTGCCCTTCGTTGGTACGTTTCTGACGTTCTCCGATTACGCACGCAATGCATTGCGCATGGCAGCGCTGATGAAGCTGCGCGTGGTCTACGTTTTTACCCACGATTCGATCGGCCTCGGCGAAGATGGGCCGACGCACCAGGCAGTCGAGCACGCCGCAACCTTGCGCCTGATTCCGAACATGGACGTCTGGCGACCGGCTGACACGGTTGAATCGCTGATTGCGTGGGCAGCGGCGATCGAGCGCGCCGACGGGCCGACGTGCTTGCTGCTGTCGCGGCAGTCGTTGCCGTTTGTTGCGCGTGATGTCGATGTCGATGTCATTCGACGCGGCGCTTACGTCATGATCGAAGCAGCAAATGGCGTCGGTAGCGCGCAAGCGGTGCTGATCGCGACCGGTTCGGAAGTCGGGCTGGCGGTCGATGCTCAAAACAAGCTTGCCGGACAGGGAGTCGCGGTGCGCGTAGTGTCGATGCCCGCGACGACGGTGTTCGACCGGCAGTCAACTAAATATAAGTCTCAGGTGCTACCCGAAGGCGTACCGCGCATCGCGATTGAAGCGGGTGTAACCGATTTCTGGTGGAAGTACGTGCGCGCGGACGGAGCCGTAATAGGTATTGACCGCTTTGGCGAATCAGCGCCGGCAAAAGACGTGTTCGAATATTTCGGATTTACCGTGGACAACGTCGTTGCCACGGTCAAGCAAGTTATTGCAGAGAGTGCGAAGACATGACGATCAAGGTTGCCATTAACGGCTACGGCCGCATTGGACGCAACATTTTGCGGGCGCACTATGAAACCGGCAAGACACACGACCTCAAGATCGTCGCGGTCAACGACCTGGGTGACCCGAACACCAACGTTCACCTCACCAAGTACGACACGGCGCACGGAAAATTTCCAGGCGAGGTGGCCGCCGATGGTGATTCTATGGTCGTGGACGGCGATCGCATTCGCGTGCTCGCACAGCGCAACCCCGCCGAGCTGCCATGGCGCGACCTCGGAGTCGACGTGGTGCTCGAATGCACCGGATTTTTCACGACGAAAGAAAAAGCGTCCGCGCATTTGAAGGGCGGCGCCAGCAAAGTCATCATCTCGGCGCCCGGCGGCAAGGATGTCGACGCGACGATTGTCTACGGCGTCAACGATCGCACGCTGAAGGCCTCGCACACCGTCATTTCGAACGCATCGTGCACCACCAACTGTCTGGCCCCTTTGGTCAAACCGTTGCACGAAAAAATTGGCCTCGTCAGCGGGCTGATGACGACGATTCACTCCTACACCAACGACCAGGTGCTGACCGACGTCTATCACGAGGACTTGCGTCGTGCGCGTGCCGCCGCGCACAACATGATCCCGACAAAAACCGGCGCAGCCTCCGCGGTTGGACTCGTAATGCCCGAACTCAATGGCAAGCTCGACGGCTACGCCATCAGGGTGCCGACCATCAACGTGTCGATCGTCGATCTGACGTTCATCGCCGCGCGCGACACGACGGTCGACGAAGTCAACGCCATCATGCAAGCGGCAGCCGACGGCGAGCTTAAAGGCGTACTTGGTGTCAACACCGCGCCGCTTGTTTCAAGCGACTTCAACCACGATTCGCGCTCTTCAGTTTTCGACGCCACGCTGACCAAGGTGTCGGGACGCCTGGTCAAGGTTTCGAGCTGGTACGACAACGAGTGGGGGTTTTCCAATCGGATGCTGGACACAGCTGTTGCATTGATGAACGCCAAATAACTGCTTTTAAAAACGTCATTTCATATAAACCACGCGTCGCGGTACACCTTTCGGCTGACAGGCGCGTTGGTCGGAATATCGGTACCGTCGCTTACCCATTCGTTGCATTTGCGAGCGTTATAACTCGCGTACAGCATCTGTTGAAAGGATTCTCGTGAACCGTCAACTTTTTGGTCTGACTGGCGCCATAGCAATGAGCGTTATGGTCGCGTGGCCGGCGTCCACCGCCTATTCGACAGTCAGAATGAATGCCAAACAGGCTGCGCTGAAGGGAATGACCACAGCCGGTGTCGCCGCGCCAGAGCAGATGGTGTCGCGGCTGATAGTCAAGCTTCGCAATCCGACGGCATCGGAGCTGGCGCAACCTATGAGTGCGTTGCGCATTCAAACATTGTCCGCAACCGCGGGCGTAAGTCTGAAATCAGTTCGTGCAATGGCCGGCGGTGCATCTTTGCTTGCGCTCGACGCCCCGCGGTCTGTCACTGAGGCAAAGGCTATCGCGGCGCGGCTGCAAGGCAATTCGGACGTGCTGTACGCCGAGCCCGACATTATGTTGAAAAGGCTCACCACACCGAACGACACACGTTTCTTCGACTGGCAGTGGAATCTGTTCTCGCCGAGTTCGGTTTACACGGGGGCGTTGACCGCAGGCGGCACTAAATCTGCCGTGGCAACTGGCGGCGCGAATCTGCCGCTGGCGTGGGATGTAACGGTTGGTTCGAGCAACGTTGTGATCGCGATCGTCGATACCGGCATCGTCAACCATCAGGATTTAAACGGTTCACCTGCTGGCGACACCTACATCCCGGCCGGGCGTTTCCTCGCCGGCTATGACTTCATCTCCGAGACTGTCGGCACGCTCCCGGCGAACTTCGTATCCAACGACGGCGATGGACGCGACGCCGATGCATCTGACCCTGGCGATTGGGTGACGGTGGCGGAAGAGCAAGCGTATCCAACCCAGTGCGACGATGGCAACACCGGGCCGCAGAACAGCAGCTGGCACGGAAGCCACATGGCCGGCGTTGCGGCAGCAATGACTAACAATGCGATGGGCATTGCCGGCATTGGCTGGAACGTGCGGGTGCTGCCGGTGCGTGCGCTCGGCAAGTGCGGCGGTTCACTGTCGGATATTGCGGAAGCGATTCGCTGGGCCGCCGGCCTCCCGGTGCCCGGAGTTCCTGCCAATCCGACGCCTGCACAAGTCATCAACCTGAGTCTGGGTAGTGGTCCTACCACGGCGTGCGACGGCACGATGCAAAGCGCGGTCGATGCGGTGATTGCCGCCGGTGCAGTCGTAGTTGCCGCTACTGGCAACGATGGCACCATAGGAATTTCGTCCCCAGCGAAGTGCACGGGCGTGATCGCAGTCACGGCACACACGATCAACGGCGAGAATGCCGACTATGCCAATATCGGCGCCGCCGGCGGCGCCGCTCCGCAGCCGACTATCAGCTCACCCGGTGGCGGCTCTCCGGTTTTCCTGGGCAACGGGTTACCGGCTACCGATGATCCGAACTGGTTCGGTTACTACGTTTGGTCGACGATTTTGTTCGGCAACACCGGCCCGAGCAGCGTCGACGGTTCCACGCCGCCGCGGTCTGGCCCCGCTTATTCGGGCTTCACTGGCACCAGCGCAGCAACCCCGCAAGTCGCTGCGGTAGCTGCGCTTATCAAGTCGATGATTCCGGGCGCGTCGCCAACTGCGATTCGCAACTTTATCGTCAGCAATGTGCGCCCGCATCCGGCGGGCGGTGCATGTGCCACCGGCGGCGGATTTGCTGGTCAGTGCGGTCCGGGTTTGCTCGACGCGAATGCTGCCGTGCGCGCCGCCGCGTTGGTCGCGCCGCCGATCGTTCTCGCACAACCGCAGAGTGTGTCGGTGGTTGAAGGACAAGCAGCGACGTTTACGGTGAACGTAGTTGGTGCGGAGCCGTTCAGGTTTCAATGGCTTCGCAATGGCACTCCAATCGCCGGCGCAAATTCGGCGTCTTACACGACTTCAGTGCTCACCGTGGCAGCCGATAACGGCGCGGTCTATTCGGTAGTAATCACCAATGCCGCAGGATCGGCAACCAGCGCCTCTGCAACGGTTGGGGTAGCTCCGCAGCCGTCGTCACCGGCACCGCCGACCGGTGGTGGTGGAGGCGGTGGTGGCGCGCTACCGCTGTGGCAGCTGCTGTTGCTCACGGCCTTGTCGCTGGCCGGGCGCGTTCGCTTGGGCAATCGCCAACAGTAGTTCTCCGCTACGGCGGCAGTGCTCGAATGAGTCGCTGTCGCCGAATTCGCATCTTCGTAGGCGTACCCGCATTGCCTGCGCGGTACGCCTTTTGGCTGACTCGCAGGTGAGTCACTCCGCGGTGTTCTTCACGTAAGCTCTTCGCGCCTATTGCGCATCAAGCTACCCCATGACTTTAAATCGCACACTCGTTGTCTTCTTAACTGCCTTCGTCGCTATGGCATGGGCTGCGTGTACTACCGAGGCGCCGATGACCTCCGAATCGAACGCACCGGCAATGGCGGCGCTGATCGTTAAACCTAAAGTGCCGGTTTCCGGCAGTGCAGCGGTACTAAGCACGATGCGCACGGCGCTCGGAAACGACGCGGGCGTCAGATACGTGCGTCCGATGGCGGGTGACGCTCACGTCGTGCAGCTGACCGCACCTGCCCAGCGTGACCAGATTCCCGCCTTAATCGAGCGATTACGCGCCTCGGGTGCGTTCCAATATGTCGAGCTCGATTCGATGATGAAGATTAAATAACTGCTGCCGGCGCGCCTTGCGAAGCTGGAACTTGCGAGAGGAATTACCGTGTTATCACACAGAACTCATTTGATCGCGGCTGGTTTCGGTGTCGTCGCTGCGCTGGCGAGCGTCGCCCTTGCAGCGCCTTCGACCTCACCGGCGGTCGCACTCACCGCCAAGCAGGCATCCTTGATGGGCGCACCTGTCGCTGCGCGGCCCGCACGTGAACAGCGAGTGTCCAAACTGATCGTCAAGATGCGCGCTGCCGGATCGTCGGATCTTGTGCGGCCTCTGATGTCTACTCATGCCCGGGATTTCGCGGCCACTGCAGGTTTGCGCATCAAGTCAGTTCGCAACACCGGAGGTGACGCGTCTCTCGTCGTGCTGGAGACACCGCTGTCGCTGACCGAAGCAAAGGCGCTGGCGGCGCGAATCGCCGCTGATCCGGCAGTCGAATATGCCGAGCCGGACTTGATCATGAAGAGTATGGCGACGCCGAACGAAACTGACTTCGCTGCGAAGCAATGGAATCTTTTTGCGCCGGCGACCAGTTACACGGGTCGTGTGATTGTCCCGATGGGAGACCCGGCGAAAAACACGGTAGCTCCGGCGACGGGTGGCGCGAATCTGCCGACGGCTTGGGACCGTACGACGGGTGTGGACGCTGTAGTGATTGCGATCGTCGACACCGGTATCGTCAATCACCCGGACCTGAACAATGCGGGTCTTGCTGCTCTCGGTACTTACACGCCGGGCGGCCGTTTCCTGCCGGGCTACGACTTCGTATCTGACGATGCGCTTGGACTTCCCTTGAATTTTGTTTCCAACGATGGCAACGGACGCGACAACAATCCAGCGGACCCGGGCGATGCAGTGAGTGCCGGCGAAAAGACCGCCAATCCCGTCGCGTGTGATGACAACGGCGACGCGCAGAATCAAAACTCGCCGAGCAGTTGGCATGGCACAGTCAGTGCCGGCTTGGCGGCAGCGACTGCTAACAATACGGTCGGCATTGCGGGCATTGGCTGGGCCGTTAGAGTCCTGCCGGTGCGTGCGCTCGGCAAGTGTGGCGGCGACATGTCGGACATGGCAGATGCGATTCGTTGGGCAGCCGGTTTACCGGTAACGGATATACCCGCGATTCCTAATAACTTGAATCCTGCAAAGATCATCAGCGTTGGCGCCGGCACGTTGCCGGGAACAACGTGCAGCATGACGCTGCAAAGTGCGATCGATGCAGCGATTGCTGCCGGCTCGGTGATCGTCGCCGCAACCGGTAATCACGGAGAGTTCAGCATCAGCTCGCCAGCCAACTGCAACGGCGTCATCGCTGTGACTGCGCATGCGATCAATGGTGAAAATGCCAGTTACTCCAACATCGGTCCCGTCGGAGGTGCTGGCACGCAGCCAACGATCAGTGCTGCAGGCGGCGGCTCACCTGCATCGCTTGGAGCGCTTGGACCAATAGATGATGTGGCATGGGACGGGTTCTACGTTTGGTCAACGACCCCTACGGGTAATGGCGGACCGCAAACGCCGCTCATCTACAAGGGAATCACAGGTACAAGTGCGTCGGCGGCGCAAGTGGCAGGTGTCGCAGCCCTGATTAAATCTTTGCGGCCCGAAGCTACGCCGGCAATGACCCGAAGCGCCATCATAACCAGCGCGCGCCCGTTCCCCGAGCTTAGCTCGTGCGCGGCGGGTCGAGTGTGGGCAGGGCAGTGTGGTGTCGGCATGCTGGATGCAACGCGCGCCCTCCAAGCGGCCGGGCCGCCCGTGATCGTGACCGCACCGAGAGCCGCAACCGTGGCTGTCGGCGCGACGGTTTCGTTCACGGTCGAAGCAATCGGCGTGATCGGCTACCAGTGGACTCGTGCTGGAGTCAATATCGCTGGCGCGACTGGACCGTCGTATACGACGCCCGCGCTCGCTGCTACTGACAACAATGTGGGTTACGCCGTGGTGATGAGCAACCTGTTTGGCACCTCGGTCAGTCCAGCGGCAGTAGTTACCGTGAACAGCCCGCCCTCCAATTCCCCCTCGGGTGGTGGCGCACTGCCGTTGTGGCAACTGCTATTGATGTCGTTGTTGCTGCTGGCTGGCCGTGTTCGCATCAGTCATCGCGAACAGTAAGCCGAGCACCGTGCCGCATGCCGCGCCGACAAGGTGCGCTTGCGGCACAACTCCGGCGCCGAGCCATTCGGCATAAGGAGTTGTCGCGCCCCCCGGTTGTTCGAGCGCGACTTTGAGCCAGCCGCCGAAAAAAAGCGCGCACGGCAACCATAGCCGAACAAATTCTCGCGGCCGCGCCTTGATCAACCATATCGCCGAGCCCGCAAAAAACAGTCCGTGCAATGCGCCTGACAGTCCGCGGTACCAGACGATCGATGGATAGAAAAACACTAAAGCCGCGCTGACCACAAGCGCAGCGCTCGCCAGCACCATCAGCTGGCGTGACGGCGATA
>JACCZX010000039.1 GCA_013695705.1 Burkholderiaceae bacterium
TCGGTGCCGATGATCGCGCCCGCTCCGGGCCGGTTGTCGACCACGACCGACTGCCCGAGTGCATCCTGCAGCCGCTGACCAATGAAGCGCGCGTAAATGTCGGCCGGCCCGCCCGCTGCGAACGGCACAACGATTCGCAATGGCTTGCTGGGATATTCCTGCGCGAGCGACGCGACGGCGAACAGCGTCAGCCCGGCGCCGAAGATCAGTCGCTTCAAGTTAAGCATTTGGCCTCCGTACTGTTGATGAGCGCAGCTCCGCGTCAGCGTAAGCGCTCGTACCCACGCAATCGAGAAAGTGTTCGCCTGCGTCGTTTTTCGCCAAGCCATGAATGTCCGTGCCGAACCCGGGATAGCGCGCGTTCAGGTCGCGTGCGAACTGCAGATAACGAACTATCGTTGCGTTGATTCGCTCGCCCGGAATCAGCAATGGAATGCCGGGCGGGTACGGCGTCAGCAGCACCGCGGTCACGCGGCCTTCGAGATCGTCGATCGGCACGCGATCTATCGCGCTGTGCGCCATCTGCGCGTAGGCGTCGGTGGGCTTCATCACCGGCTCCATCTCGGACAGGTACATCTCCGTCGTGAGCCGCGCGATATCGCTCGCGCGATAAATGGCGTGCACCGCATCGCACAGCTCGCGCAGCCGCATCTTTTCGTACTGCGGAAAGGCTTTTAGAAACTCGGGCATCACGCGCCAGAGCGGCTGGTTCTTGTCGTAATCGTCCTTGAACTGTTGCAGCTCGGTGACCATCGTGTTCCAGCGGCCCTTGGTGATGCCGATCGTGAACATGATGAAGAACGAGTACAGCCCGGTCTTCTCGACGATGATGCCGTGCTCGGACAAATACTTGGTGACGACCGCCGCGGGAATACCGGGGTCAACGAACGAGCCGTCGAGATTGAGCCCCGGCGTGATGATTGTGGCCTTGATCGGATCGAGCATGTTGAAGCCCGGCGCGACGTTGCCGAAGCCGTGCCAGTCGTCGCCCGATTTCAGGATCCAGTCGTCACGACTGCCGATGCCCTCGGCAACCAGATCCTTCGGCCCCCATACCTTGAACCACCATGAATCGCCGTACTCTTCATCGACCTTGCGCATCGCGCGCCTGAAGTCCAGCGCTTCGGTAATCGACTCTTCAACCAGCGCGGTGCCGCCGGGCGGCTCCATCATCGCCGCCGCCACATCGCACGAAGCGATGATCGCGTACTGCGGCGAGGTCGACGTGTGCATCAGGAACGCTTCGTTGAACATGAAGCGATCGAGACTCTCGTTTTGCGAATTGCGAATCAGAATTTGCGACGCCTGCGACAGACCCGCCAGCATCTTGTGCGTCGACTGCGTCGAAAAAATCATCGAGTCTTTGTTGCGCTTGCGCGTCGATTCAACCCCAGATGCCGTGACACCGCCGATCGCGTGCATGTCGCGATAGAAATCGTGAAACGCTGCGTGCGGCAGCCACGCTTCGTCGAAATGCAGCGTATCGATCTTGCCGTCGAGCTGTTCATTGATGGCCTCGACGTTGTACAGAATGCCGTCGTAGGTGCTCTGCGTCAGCGTCAGAACGCGCGGCTTGTTCAGGTCATTGCCGTCCTTGCCGCTCTTCAACAGCGGATGCCGCTTGATTTTCTTGGCGATCGATTTCCACTTGAATTCTTCGAGTGGAATCGGCCCGATGATGCCGTAGTGATTGCGGGTCGGAGTCAGAAAAAGCGGAATCGCACCGGTCATCGTAATCGCGTGCAACACCGATTTATGGCAATTGCGATCAACCACGACCACATCGTTCGGCGCGACCACGTAGTGCCACACGATCTTGTTCGAGGTCGACGTGCCGTTGGTGACGAAGAACAGATGATCCGCGCCGAAGATGCGCGCAGCGTTGCGCTCGCTCGCAGCGACCGGCCCGGTGTGGTCGAGCAATTGGCCTAGCTCGTCGACCGAGTTGCAAACGTCGGCGCGCAGCATGTTCTCGCCGAAAAACTGGTGAAACATGCGGCCGACCGGGCTCTTCAGGAACGCTACGCCGCCCGAGTGCCCGGGGCAGTGCCACGAATACGAGCCGTCCTGCGCGTAGTGCGTCAGCGCGCGAAAAAACGGCGGCGCCAGCGCTTCCAGGTACACATTGGCTTCGCGGATGATGTAGCGCGCGACGAACTCGGGCGTGTCTTCGAACATGTGAATGAAGCCATGCAGCTCGCGCAGCAGGTCATTCGGCATGTGGTGCGTGGTGCGCGTCTCGCCATACAGGAAGATCGGGATATCCGCATTTCTTCTTCGAATTTCGCGCACGAACGCGGCAAGCTTTGCGATCGTTTCTTCATTGGCGTTGCCTTCGGCCAGCTCTTCGTCGTCAACCGACAGAATGAAAGCCGATGCGTGGCTCTGCTGCTGCGCGAAGCTCGACACGTCGCTAAACGTCGTGACGCCAAGAATTTCGACACCCTCGGCTTCGATCGCCTTGGCCAGCGCACGAATGCCGAGGCCGCTGGCGTTCTCGGAACGAAAATCCTCGTCGATAATGACGATCGGAAAACGGAATCGCATGAATTGGTGAGGCCGCCGCGGAAAGAGCGCGGATTATCCGCGCTGATCTCCCGCAGCACCAGCAGCCGTCATCAGCGTCGCCAGACGCCCTGTGAACCAGTGATCCGCTGTTACAGCGTGTTACAGCAACCCGTGCGTCTAGGGGCTACGTTAGGGTCAACAGCGTGAACCTTTGACGCGTTAGTCTGATCACAACCGATATCTTCGGAGATCGCTCCTAATGCAACGCCTTTCTGCCCTCTTTTTTGCCCTGCTCATTGCCGGCTGCGCTACCGCAGTTGCACAGCCGCAATTCGGTGTGCCGCAGTCGAGCGACAGCCCGCCGCTGATCGCCGGCCGCGTTTCAGTGGCTGAAGGGGACGTGCAGATCTGGCGCGCCGAAGAAGACGCTGATGGCAACTGGGACCTGGCGCAGGTCAACGACGTCGTCACGGTCGGCACCGGCTTGTATACCGGCGCCAGCGGTCGCACCGAATTTCGTGTCGGCCCGAACACGTTCCGTTTGTCGGCGGGCAGTCGGGGCGGCTTTAACCAGCTCGATTACAGCGGCGCAGTGTTCAACCTGGAACACGGCTCCATCAACGTCACGCTCGCGCGAGCGGCACAAGGTGAAACCTCGGCAGTCAGTGTCGACGGCGTGCGCGTCGATCTTGCAAGCCCGGGGCGTTATCGCATCGACGCCGCCGGCAGCGGTGGCCAGGCGCGTGTCACGGTGTTCAGCGGTCAAGGCAGCTTGATCACCGGCGCTAATTCAATCAACGTCGAAAGCGGACAGGCTTTGATCGTCGGCGCGGGGTTGTCGAGCATTAACTTCGAGCGCGCGTCGACCACAGCAATCGATCAATGGGGACTGGCGCGCGACGATCGCTATCGCGAGGTTCGATCAGCGCGCTATGTGTCGCCCTATATGACCGGCTCTGAGGAGCTCGACTTTCACGGCGACTGGATTCCGGATGCGACTTACGGCAACGTGTGGGTGCCACGATCGGTACCCGTCGGCTGGGCACCGTATCGTTCAGGCCAATGGCGCTGGGTGCAACCGTGGGGCTGGACCTGGGTTGATCAGGCGCCATGGGGTTACGCACCGTTCCACTACGGACGCTGGGTCACCATCGACGATCGCTGGAGCTGGTGGCCCGGTGGTCATCACGTGCGCCCGGTGTGGGCGCCCGCCCTGGTCGGATTTGTCGGCGGCAGCAATGTCAGCGTATCGGTCGGGTTCGGCGGACCGGTCGTGGGCTGGTATCCGCTTGCACCCTGGCATCGCTATCGTCCGCACTATCCGCACAACAACAACTATGTGACGATCATTAATCAAACGATCATCAACAACCCGCCGCGCGGAGTACCGCCACACCGTAATCACGAAGGCACGACAATGGTGCCGGGGCCGCGCTTTCGCGAGCCGATCATGAAGGTGGCGCTGCCGGTCCGATCAAATCTGGCTGAGCTGCAACCGCTCGCGCCACCGCCACGCAACACCGGCATGATTCGTAAGATCGCTGACGACGGCATGGTGCGCCGGCCCAATCAGGTGCAGCCATCGCCGCAAGTGTCGGCAACCTCGCCGGCAGCCATCGGCAATCCGGTTTCCACGCCAACAATGCTGCCGGCACCGGCGCGCAAGGATCCGATTCCGACACGCGTGATGCCGCCGATGACGGCCACGCCGATTCAGAATCGTGGCGTAATGCCGCAGGCGCCATTACCGGGTAACGACCCGACGCCGCTGGCTCAACCACCAAAGTTCAATCGCGACCCGCCAACCGCGATACAGACGGCCCCGCCGATCCCACGAGCTGCGCCTGAGATAGCACGCCCTCAGCCACGCGCGCGCATGCCGCAGGAACTACTACCGCAGGCACAGCAAAATCCGCGCGCTGTTCCGGCCGAGCCCGCACGGTTCCCGCCCGGCGCACCGCCGACGATCAAACAGCCCGCTGCACCCGCGCCGCAAGCCGCGCCTCCAGTAATTCAGCGCGCCGCTCCCCCACCCCCACCGCGCGCGCAGGAGCAAGTGGAACGCGAAGTATCGCGGCCCAAGCAGATGATGCGGTAGCTGCCGCGCGAAGCTTCCTACGTTTTGGGCAGCGTGACACCGCGCTGCCCCTGATACTTTCCGCCGCGGTCTTTGTACGAGGTTTCGCACACTTCATCTGATTCGATAAAGATCACCTGCGCGCAGCCTTCATTCGCGTAGATCTTTGCCGGCAGTGGCGTCGTATTGGAGAACTCGAGCGTCACGTGCCCTTCCCACTCGGGCTCCAGCGGGGTTACGTTCACAATAATTCCGCAGCGCGCATACGTCGATTTTCCAAGGCAGAGCGTCAGCACGCTGCGAGGAATCCGGAAGTATTCAACGGTGCGCGCGAGCGCAAACGAGTTCGGCGGAATGATGCAGACGTCGCTCTTGATGTCGACGAATGAATTCGGATCGAACGACTTCGGATCGACGATCGTGCTGTTGATGTTGGTAAATATCTTGAATTCATCGGCGCAGCGGATGTCGTAGCCGTAGCTCGAGGTGCCGTAGCTGACGATGCGCTGGCCGTTGACGTGGCGCACCTGGCCCGATTCGAACGGCTCGATCATGCCCTGCGCCGCCATCCGTCGAATCCACTTATCGCTCTTGATGCTCATTGGCTTCCGTGAGTGTTGAGGCACGATTCTACGAGCCGATCGCTACACTGAGTTATGAACGATCAATGGATCCCTGCGCGCGTCGGCGATCTACTTTCTGACGTCGACACACCCGCGCTGATCCTCGATCTCGACAAGTTCGAAGCGAATCTGGCGCGGTTGATGAGCGCGATACATGCGGCCTCACCACAAGGACGCAGCGTGCGCGTCCGCCCACATGCCAAGAGTCATAAGTGCGTCGAGATTGCGCGGCGGCAGATTGCAGCCGGCGCAACAGGAATTTGCTGCCAGAAAACGTCCGAAGCCGAGCCGTTTCTGGCAGGCGGAATTGCCGACGTGCTGATTACGAACGAGGTCGTCGGACAGCAGAAGACTTCGCGCCTCGCGCAGCTCGCGGCGAGCTATCCGAACGCGACACTCGGCGTGTGCGTCGATGATGCGAGGGTCGCTACCGAGCTCGCGCGCGCGTGCCAACGTGCGCAAAGTCATCTGGACATCTACATCGAGCTCGACGTCGGCCACGACCGCGCCGGCATTGCAGACGTGGCGGGCGTCGTGGCGCTGGCCCAAGCAGTTGCAGCGCACTCGAGCCTCACGCTGCGGGGCCTGCAAGCCTACTTTGGTAACGCGCAGCACTTGCGCAGCATTGGTGAGCGCAAGCAGGCGATTGCAACAGCCGCATCGCTGGCGCGATCAGCACAAGCTGCGTTGATTGCGGCCGGGTTTGCGTGTGACGTCATCACTGGCGCCGGCACCGGTAGTTTCATGCTCGAAACGACCAGCGGGGTGTACACGGAAATTCAACCGGGCTCGTACGCACTGATGGACGTCGACTATGCCAGGAACGAGCAGGAGCCAAATTGGCCCGCATTCGAGCAATCGCTTTTTATCATGACCACAGTGATGAGCCGGCGCAAGGATGCGCACTCCGATCGCGCCACGCTCGATGCGGGGTTGAAAAGTTTTTCGACCGATTCCGGCCCGGCGCAGCCCGCGTTTGCCGGGTGGCAGGTACGCGGCGTCTCCGACGAGCATACGGTTTTACAGCGGCACGGCGTCGGCCCGGAACTCGCGCTCGGTGACAAGCCTCTGCTTATTCCGGGCCATATCGATCCGACCGTCAATCTGCATGACTGGATCGTCGCGGTGCGCAACAATCGCGTCGAGGCAGTATGGCCGATCGAAGCCCGCGGCGCGCTCTTTTAAGCTGCGCTTTCGACACTTGAGCAAAGGAACTTCCATGTCATTCGCGCGCCGTTTAGCGTTCGTGCTCGCAATCGCAACTGTGAGCGTCAATCCTGTTTTTGCCCAGGCGTGGCCGGCAAAGCCGGTGCGCTTGATTTCTGTATTTCCACCAGGAGGCTCGGTCGATCAGGTCGCGCGCATCCTCGGGCAGCAACTCACCAAGCAGCTTGGACAAAGCGTGGTGGTCGAAAACGTCGGCGGTGCCTCGGGCTCGATCGGCACCAACGCAGTTGCAAAAGCGGAAGGCGATGGCTATACCTTCGGTGTAGTTTTCGATACGCACGGCACCAATGCAAGCCTGATCCCGAACCTCGCGTACGACACGCTAAAGGATCTGCAGCACGTGACGTTGATCGGCACCTCGCCGATGGCGCTGGTGGCTTCTGCAAAATCGCCATACAGCAAGATGGCGGACGTCACCGCCGACGCTCGCACCATCAAGGGAGTTGCCATCGGCTCGATCGGCACCGGCAGTCTCGGCCACCTCGCGATGATTCAGGCGGGTCAGCAAGGCGGCTGGGCGTGGACGCACGTGCCGTTTCGCGGCGGCGGGCCCTTGATGAACGACACGGTCGCAGGCCACGTGCCGCTCGGCATCGGCACCGTGTTTCTGGTGCTGCCGCACGTCAAGGCTGGCACCGTCAAACCGATCGCAGTGACCGGCGCCAAGCGCCATCCAAGTTTGCCCGACACACCGACGCTGGCCGAAGCAGGCATCAAGAATTTCGAGGCGCTCGCCTACTGGGGCGTCATTGCCCCGGCAAAGACGCCGCCGGCAATCGTCGAGCGCATGAATGCTGAGGTAAAAAAAGCGCTGCAGGATCCGATGGTAGCCGAGCGGCTCGCCGCGCAAGGCATGACGGTCACCGGGGAAGGACCGGCTGAGTTCAGAGCATTCATGCAAAAAGAGCTCGATCGATGGTCCAAGATCGTCAAGCAGAACCGGATCACCGCCGGTAACTAGCTCTCGGGTGTTACTTCGAGCGCCACTAAAAAGCGCGCGACCATGTTGTAAGCGGCGGTGACCGCCACCAGCTCGACGAGCTCGGTCGGCGCAATACGTTGCTTGAGTGCAGCAAACACCGGCTCAGGGACCTGCACTTGGCGCGTGCTCGCAATTGCGAAGCGAATCACCATTTGCTGCAGCTCGTCGAACTGAGTGCTCCTCGCTGCCGCGTCCGGATCAGCGAGCGCAGACAGCTGCGATTCGGTGGCCCCAGATTTTTTCAGTTCCGGTGCGTGATGGTGAATCTCGTACTCTGCGCCGGTCAGCCGCGCGACGACGCAGATTGCCAGCTCGCGCAAAAATGGCGATAGAGAAAGCTCCTGGCGCAAGGCGCGCAGGTACACATTCCAGCCGCGCGCCAAAGGCTCAGACCACAGCAGCATGCGGTCGAGGTTATAAAGCGCACCGCCGCGCCGCGCTTCAATCGCGGCCACAAGTTCGGCATTGCGCGGTGCAAGCGCAGATGTCCATGATTCGATCCGCATATCGTCTCCGGTTGAATTTCTATTCTTCGAGCGACTCGGCGATGGAGCGCGTGACCTTCGGCTGTTCGGTGCCGATCTGAAATGCATAGCGCCGCTCGCGCAACTCGGCGTCTGCCGCGGTAAAGCGATCGAACCGTCGCAGATGATCGGCCCACGATTCGTCAAGGTAATACTCGATGTAATGGCCCGGCTCACCCGTGTCGTGAAACAGTCCCCACGACAGTGCGCCCATCTGCAGCCGGTTGGCGCGGCTTTCGCGCATCACTGTGGTGAACTCCGCCGCCCGCGCCGGATCAATTCGGTAATCAACCGTCACCATCACCGGCCCCATTTGATGTTCGACCGGAAACGCAGAAACCGGCTCCTTCAAAATTCGCGCGGGCGTCAGGTCCTGCTGTTCTGCCACTCCGAGTTGCAGGCGTCCAATCGACAACCATAGCGTCACTCCCGTGGCCGCCGCGGCAACGAACGTCCACGGCACTCCGATCAAGCTGGCGACTTGCCCCCATAACGCGGCGCTGGCCGACGTGGCCGCCATCATTGTCATCATGTACATCGACATTCCTCGCGCGCGTACCCAGTCGGGCAACGAAAGCTGCGAGGCCACCGTCAGCGTGTTGACGACCGCAAGCCAGGCGGCGCCGGCCACGATCATCGCCGGCATCGCGCTCCAAACGTTAGGCGCGAAGCCGACCGCCACCATCGCAAGGGCTTGTAGCAGCATGCCGTCACGCAGCAACCGGTCGCGGGTGATCAGCACACGCAAGCGCGGCAGAAAAAAAGCGGTTGCGATCGCGCCAACACCGAGTGAAGCAAGCAGGAACGTGTAGGTCCAGGCGCCGCCGCCGTCGGGCATGCGCTTCGCAACGAGTGGCAGCAAAGCCATCAGCGCGGTCGACTGCAGGAAAAACACGGCGATGCGCAGCAGCACCGCTCGCATCACGGGCGACTGCGCTACATATTGAAATCCGATACGCATCGCGCCGAGAAACCGCTCGCCCGGCAGCACGCTCGCCTTCGGCTCGAGACGCCAGCGCATGATCACGAAACCGGCGGCCAGTGACAGCAACGCATTGAGCAGGAAAACGTAGCCGGTTCCCACACTCGCGATCAACGCACCGGCGACAATCGGTCCGACGATGCGCGACATATTCATCGCGATGCCATTTAACGCAATCGCCGTCGGCAGTTCGCGACGTGAGACGAGCTCGGGCACGATCGCCGCGTAAACCGGCCACCGCATCGCGAGTCCGATGCCGTTGCCGAACGTCAGGGCGAGCAGCCACGGCGCCGTCAGCGCATCGGCGGCCAACACGGCGCACAGAATCAACGCATTGGCTGCCACCCAGAATTGCGTGAACATGAACCAGCGACGCCGATTCAGAATGTCGGCCAGCGCGCCGCTTGGCAGGCCGAACAGCACGACCGGCAGCACCGACGCCGATTGCACCAGTGCAACCATCACCGGCGACGTGGTCAGCGTCGTCATCAGCCAGGCGGCGGCGACCTCGTTCATCCACATGCAGATGTTCGCGGTCAGCCACGTGCCCCACAGCAGACGAAACACCGGCCGACGCAACGGGTCCCACGCCGACGGCAGGGCTTCAGTCGACAGAGTTTCGGGTTCAGGAGCCAGTTGCATGCGCCGATTGTATTGACGCCGCTTATTTCAACGCTCGAGCGTCGGCAACTTTGCGGAGCGGCTTTCTAACAGGTCAGTACGACCGACTCAGCAGACCTTTGCGCTGGCCCGTGAAAGACGGCTTCGCTCTTCGCGCAGCCCTCCGCGTTGCGACCCAACGCATCGCGTGTTTTAGTGTTAACAGGCCCTAATACGTCATCGACGCGGCGTTGAGAAGACCGAGTGCGATAGCCACTGCGCCCAGAAAAATTCCACTCGATACCTGACCTTCACGCACGTGCTGGCCGATTGCCGGGACCATCAGCCGCACGCCAGCAAACGCAACCAGCTGCACGAACAATGCGATCGCAGACCACAACAGCATGTCGAGCAGCGACACGCTGTTGACCACGACGCTGGCGAGCGGCAGCGCGAAGCCGACGATAGCGCCACCGAGGCTGGCCGCTGCGGCGGCGTTGCCCTCTCGAATCAGGCGGATTTCCGGGTATGGCGTGATCGCCACATAGAGCGCGAGACAAAGCGTCAACAACAATAGTGAGACGCCGAAAAACGCGGCGAAGTACGGCAATCCGGCCAGCGTTTCGAATGCAGTGTTTCTCATTGCGCCTCCCTAATCGTGGCTCATTACTACTCGAAATAATGCGGCACGAAGCGGCTCGTGTTGCGGGTGATTGGCGAAGTGTCTTCTCGCATGCCGATGCCTGCGGGCTGATCGCCAATGACCCATGAGCCAATCAACGCGTAGTCTTCGCCGAACTTTGGCAACGCTGCCGTCGCCTGGTACACGAATCCTTCGGCGCCGTAGTCGCCTTCAGTGGTCTGCATCGCCGACCCGTCGATCAGCGACACGTTGGCGCCTTCACGCGCGAGCTTCGGCTTCTTCACAAACTTCAGCCCGAGCGGCTCCGCTTCGTAATACGAGGGCAGCAGGTTCGGATGATCCGGATACAACTCCCACAGCACCACCAGGATCGCTTTGTTGGACAACACCATCTTCCAGGGCGGTTCGATCACCGGCATGGCGCCTGCGAGCAACTGCGGCCCGAAGTCTTCGCGCACCAGCCACTCCCACGGGTACAACTTGACCAGGCACTCGATCGGAACATTGAACTCATCGACGAACTGGTTGCCATTCCAGCCGATGCGTTCGATTGGCAACGCGATCGTTGGCCAGCCGGCCTGCATCGCGGCGTCGCGCAGATAGTCGACGTTGCCCCAATCTTCCTGACTGTCGGCGACTGCGGCAAAGTGCAGTCTCGAAGCTTTCGATCGTGCGCGTAACGATTGCCACGCGGCGATGAACTTTTCGTGCAGCGAGTTGAATTGGTCAGCATTGGGTCGCACGGCTTGCAACCAGCGCCATTGCGCAACGCTCGTTTCCAGACATGAAGTCGGCGTATCAGCGTTGTATTCGAGCAGCTTTGGCGGCGATTTTCCGTCGTACGACAGATCCATTCTGCCTAATAGCGTGAATCCTTCGGGCCGGTCAGCTCGATACGCATCCCAACTCCGCTCGATCGCCGGCAGCCATTCCGGCCGGATCGCAAACTCGTCTATACGCTGGCTGCCGATCACGTGTTGCGCGGCGTTCAACGCCATCTGATGCAGCTCGGCAGTAGCATTTTCCAACTCGTCGACTTCGGATTCGCTGAACACGTAGCAGCGCGACTCGTCCCAATAACTGCCATCGATCGAGTGGTAATGAAACCCGAGCGACTCCATTTCGCCGGGCCAACCGGGTCGCGGCGTCAGGAGCCGGCGCTGCATCAGCTTCCCGAGCTGAACGAGCGTGACGACGATCCGAACCCGCCGCGCGATGTCGGCGCTGGCGACGCGCCAATGGCGCGACCCTGCCGCGCGGGATCCGCGAAGTTCGGACTGGCGCCGCGCCGCGCGTCGCTCAATGCATTGTTGCGCGCACTCAACGCATACGCCGGGCCCCAGAACAACAGACCGCCGGGTATGCCCGAGGTCTGCACGCGCTCGCAGCTTTCAGGCCGACCCCAGTCGGCGGCGCAGTCTTCAAGCGACGCATACTGGTCGCGCTGCATCGACGTGGATTCCTGGCTGCAACCGACGAAGGCGGCAGTGCCGATCAGAACTAATGTGATCTGAGCCGATGAACGTCGACGAACCATCGTACGCACTCCTTCAGGCAAATCGTTGCACGAGAAGCGCTACGTCTCGTACGCCGTTAGCACCACATCAGCGCCCGCTTCGCGCAGCGCAATCAGCTCTTGATACTCGGCGGAATCGTGCCAGCGTTTCAGCGCCTGCAGGTCGGCGAATTCCGCAACGACAATTCGATCGCCATGCGCTTGCCCGTTCAGCTGCGCGGCGCTGACTGCGCGGAACAACACCTTTCCACCTTGCGCCGTAAAAGTTGCGCCGACGCGCTTGACGTACTGCTGCCAGCGAGAGTCATCTGTGATGCGAATGGTGCCGACCAGGTACGCAGGCATTGCGATCGATTGGCAACTAAATTGCGATTGAGAACGCCGATCGGCGACAACTACGTATTCGAAACCTTGATCGTGGGCATCTTCAACGACATGTCCTTCGCTTTCTCGGCGATGCGCACAGCCACCTTGCGTGCAATTTCTTTGTAGAGCATTGCGACCGTGCTGTCAGGCTCTGCAACGACGGTCGGCCGCCCCGAATCGGCTTGCTGGCGAATGCGAATGTCGAGCGGCAGGCTGCCGAGAAAATCGACGCCGTATTCGCTCGCCATTTTCTGCCCACCTTCGGAGCCGAAGATATGTTCGGCATGGCCGCAGCTGCTGCACACGTGCACCGCCATGTTCTCGACGATGCCGAGGATCGGCACGCCGACTTTCTCAAACATCTTCAGGCCTTTTTTCGCGTCCATTAACGCGATGTCTTGCGGCGTGGTAACGATCACGACGCCAGTGACCGGCACTTGCTGCGCGAGAGTCAGCTGGATGTCGCCGGTACCCGGCGGCATGTCGACCACCAGATAATCGAGGTCACGCCAGTTGGTTTGCATCAACAATTGCTGCAACGCCTGCGTGACCATTGGCCCGCGCCATACCATCGGCTGATCAGCGTCGACCAACAAACCGATCGAGCTCATCTGCAAGCCGTGATTTTCCATCGGCTCGAGCGTGCGATTGTCGACCGTCAATGGCCGGCCAGTAATGCCGAGCATCGTCGGCTGACTTGGGCCGTAGATGTCGGCATCGAGCACGCCGACTTTCGCGCCTTCGGCCGACAGCGCCAAAGCAAGATTGGCCGCGACGGTGCTTTTTCCGACGCCGCCCTTGCCCGATGCCACCGCGACGATGTTCTTGATGTTGGGCATCACCTTCAGCCCGCGCTGCACCGTGTGCGCGACGATCTTCATCGTCACATTCGCACTGACGTTCGCAGCGCCCGCAGCCTTCAGCGCATCGATTACCGCGCGACGGATCGGTTCGATCTGGCTTGCCGCGGGATAACCGAGCTCGACATCGACGCTGACATCATCGCCGTCGACGCGCACGTTGCGCGCCGAGCGCGACGTCATCAAATCCTTGCCGCTGTTCGGGTCGACGACGCCTTGCAGCGCTTGCTGCGCTCGTTCTATAGACACACTCATAAGTGCACGCAGTATGCACGACGCATCAGCGCAATAATCAGCGCAGCCACCCTCTGCGCTTGATGTACCAGAGTGGAAGAATGGCGGCGCCCAGCGTCAGGCCCATGGAATAGATGAATCCGTACTCCCACGACAGCTCTGGCATCACCGCGAAATTCATTCCGTACAGCGTTCCAATCAGGGTCGGCGGCAGAAACACCGCGGTGACAATCGTGAACACCTTGATGATTTCGTTCTGCTTGATGTTGAGTATGTTGGTGAGCGCAGTCTGCAGGTAGCGCACCTTTTCATGTTGAAAGGCGGCGTGCTCCTTGGTGCCGGCGACGTCGCCGGCCAGTTCGTTCACCAGCACCTGTAAATCTTCTTCGCTACGGTTGTCGACCTCGTCGCCAAGGTAGCGCACGGTGCGGCCGAGCGTCAATTGCGCCTCGACGCAATGCAGGATCAGCTCTTCCTTCTCGTTGAGCCGGCGCATTGTCGTGCTGAGATCGCTGACGCCTAGCTCTCGTCCCTGCGCATCGACGCCGTCGGAGATTTGGGAAATCTCGGCAGTGGTGCGCTCGAGCGCATCGGCCACGTGATCGATGACGCCGGCGGCACCGTCATTCGCGGTTTGCAATAAAAGGCGAAGCAACGCTTTGGGGCTCTCGGCATTACTCGGCTTGCGCTTACAGCGCTGCAATACCGTGCTGAATGGCCGGAACTCAGCGTTGTCGCACAACGTGGCGACGAAGCGCCTGCCCAGCACGAAAGTCACGCTGGCAAATCGCGGCTCATCATCGGCGCCCAGCGCGATCAGCTGCGAGCGCAGGTAAAGCAGGTCGTCTTCTTCAACGACGTTACCGGGCAGCGCACGCGTGTCGATTCCATATCGTGTGCGCAGGGTCGCGCTCTCCTCAGCAGTCGCAAGGTTCACTTCGAGCCACAACACCTGCGGATCCTGCTCCGGCTGTGGCAGTCCATCAACGTATGACAGCTGCTCGGCGATTTTCAGAACCGTGTGAATCATTGTCGTGACTCGGCTTTCGACGGTTGAGCGTTGCGGCCACCGTGCGA
>JACCZX010000058.1 GCA_013695705.1 Burkholderiaceae bacterium
CGTCGACGCCAAGCAGCTTCTCGATCGCCATCACATACGCGTGTTCGTTGCACATCATCGAGACGTAATCGAGCCGGTCCATGTACGGCACCGATTGCAGGTACGTGCGCGTTTCTGCGAGCTTCTCGGTGGCGCGATGTAAGAGCCCGATATGCGGGTCGGCGCGCTCGATCACTTCGCCGTCGAGCTCGAGCACCAGGCGCAGCACGCCGTGCGCGGCCGGATGTTGTGGTCCGAAGTTAAGCGTGTAGTTTTTTATCTCGGCCATTATTCTCGCCCCAGGCCGTAGTTCTCTTCGCGGATCACGCGCGGGACGATCTCGCGCGGCTCGATCGTCACCGGCTGGTAGATGACCCGTTTCTGCTCCGGGTCGTAACGCATCTCGACATAACCCGAGATCGGAAAGTCCTTGCGAAACGGATGGCCGACAAATCCGTAGTCGGTCAGCAGCCGGCGCAGATCCGGGTGACCCTCGAACACGATCCCATACAAATCGAAGGCTTCGCGTTCGAACCAGTTGGCACCGGCCCAGACGCCGGTGACCGATTCCACCAGCGGCAGTTCGTCATCCGCACAGAAGGTCCGAACGCGCACTCGCCAATTCTGCGTGAGCGACATCAGATGCATCACGACCGCATACCGCGCGCCATCCCATGCGCCTTCGCCGTACGATGAATAATCGACGCCGCACAGATCGATCAACTGCTCGAACGCAAGCGAGCCGTCGTCGCGCAGCGTGCGAGCAACCCATAGATGATCGCTGCCCTTGATGACAATCGTCACTTCGTCGAGTGCGATCACGAGTCTCTGCAGGCGCTCGCCCAGCGCCGACTTCAATCGTTCGGAAAGTTCTTCGAGGCGATTCATTACCGAGCGATGGTGTTTGTTCTTCTAATTTTGTTCTGCAGCTGAATGATTCCGTAGATCAATGCCTCTGCGGTCGGCGGGCAGCCCGGAACGTAAATGTCGACCGGTACGATGCGGTCGCAGCCGCGCACTACCGAGTAGCTGTAGTGGTAATAGCCGCCCCCATTGGCGCACGAACCCATGCTGATCACCCAGCGCGGCTCGGCCATCTGGTCATACACCTTGCGCAAGGCCGGCGCCATTTTGTTGCACAGCGTGCCCGCAACGATCATCAGATCGGACTGGCGCGGGCTTGGGCGAAAGAAAATGCCGAACCGATCGAGGTCATAGCGCGCCGCGCCGGCGTGCATCATTTCCACCGCACAACAGGCCAGACCGAACGTCATCGGCCACAGTGATCCGGTCTTCGACCAGTTCAGGACCTTGTCGACGCTAGTCGTTACAAAACCTTCGTTGAGAACGCCTTCCAGAGCCATTGCCTATTCCCAGTCCAACGCGCCTTTTTTCCACTCATAGATGAAGCCTACGGTCAGGATGGCAAGAAACATCATCATTGCCCAGAAGCCCGCGCTCCATGCGCCCAGATCGCCGAGCACCACGCCCCATGGAAACAGGAACGCAATCTCCAGATCGAAGATGATGAACAGAATCGCCACCAAGTAGTAACGAACGTCGAACTTCATACGGGCGTCTTCGAACGCTTCGAAGCCGCACTCATAGGGAGACAACTTTTCAGGGTCGGGTTTGCGCGGACCGAGCACTGCTCCGAGCATCATTGGCGCCGCGCCGATCGCCAGACCGACCAGGATGAAAAGCAAAATCGGAAGGTAGTTTTCGAGAATCACGCGAGGTTCACGATGGTGCCGGTATTACATGCAGAGCAGTGGTGCCCACGGGGAGACTCGAACTCCCACGACTTTCGCCGCCACCCCCTCAAGATGGTGTGTCTACCAATTCCACCACGTGGGCAATGGATACAGAAATTGTACGTGATCAGTGATCGCTGATCGGCCCTCAGGCGTGCGAACTCACTTTGGAATGTCGGTTGACTTGGGCAGGGCGTCAGGAGTCGCCACCGGCGCGCTCGTGCCCGCAGGCGCGATAGGCGTAGCCGCTGCCGGCGAAGGCGCGGGCGCGGGTGAACTCGGCGTCGGAATGTCTCTCGGCGCTTGCGCCGGAACCGGCGTAGTGGCTGGCACGGTCCCCATCACGCCGCCGCCGTCCAACGCCGGGCGCCGGGTTTCGGTGCCGGTGTAGGCCAGCCCGAGGGTAGCCAGGAAAAACACGGTTGCGACCGCTCCGGTCGCACGTGACAGAAAATTCGCCGAGCCGGTGGCGCCGAACAGACTGCCGGAAGCGCCGCCTCCAAAAGCGGCCCCCATGTCAGCGCCCTTTCCGTGCTGAAGAAGTACCAGCACGATGACCGAAATCGCAGACACGACCTGCACGACGATCAGTAATGTAGTTAACCAAGCCATGTTGAAGCCTTTCTTAGGTAAGCCAAATGCTAATCCAGTGAATGGGTAGGCACGCAGGAGCAAATCGCCAGAAACTCCGATGCAACCAGCGAAGCACCTCCGATCAAACCGCCGTCTACGTCAGGCTGCGCAAAAAGTTCTCGGGCATTGCCCGGCTTCACGCTGCCGCCATAAATAATTCTCAACGCCGTTGCCTGCGCGGCATCGTGTTCTGCGATCTGCGTCCGCAACGTCAGATGCACTTCCTGTGCAAGCCCCGGCGTCGCGGTGCGTCCTGTCCCGATCGCCCACACCGGTTCATAAGCCAGGGCGCCTGCCGTCAATCCTTGCACCCCCACGCGCTCTAGGACTGCGGCAAGCTGCGAGCGCAGGACAGCATTCGTCTGGCCTGCTTCGCGCTGCTGCAGCGTTTCGCCGACGCAGACGATCGGATGCAATCCGGCCTGCAACGCCCGCTCTGTCTTGGCAGCGACAACCGCATCGGTTTCGCCGTGCCACTGACGGCGCTCGGAATGCCCGACGATGACGTAAGCGCACCCTGCGTCTTTCAGCATCTCCGCGGCAATATCGCCAGTGAACGCGCCCGCGGAACGCTCGGACACATCTTGCGCGCCGATTTCATGCGAGCGCAGATGCGCACGCAGTTGATCGAAGTACACGTGAGGCGCACACACAGCAACGTCGCAGGTTAACTCACCGCTGCGCGCAGTGAATTCGCTCAACCACGCAGCATTGGCCGAACGAGACCCGTTCATTTTCCAGTTTGCTGCGACCAGTTGCCGGCGCGGCGTCACGTCGCGCCGCCGGCAGTACGTGAAACCGTTCGTGCATCCGCTGCATTGCCGATATTCAACACGATCTTGCCGACATGCTGACTCGACTCCATCAGCGTATGCGCCGCAGCCGCCTCGTACAGTGGAAACGTGCGGAACAGCATCGGCTTGATACGCCCGGACTCGATCAACGGCCAGACCACTTCGCGCAGCCGCTTGGCGACCGCACCCTTGAACGCGACAGGCCGGGGGCGCAACGTGGACCCGCTAATCGTCAGCCGTCGGCGCAGCACTGCGCTCATGTCCAGCGTCGCCTTTGCGCCCCTGAGCAGCGCGATGATGACAAGCCGGCCATCATCAGCAAGACATGCCACTTCGCGTGGCAGATAGTCCCCGGCCACCATATCGAGAATGACGTCGACGCCGCGGCCGTTCGTTTCCGTGTTGATTACATCGGCGAAGTCTTCGGTTCGATAGTTAATGGCGCGCGTGGCACCGAGTTGCACGCACGCTTCGCATTTTTCGTCGCTTCCCGCGGTCGCATAAACGGTGCTGCCGAGCGCCGCCGCCAGTTGAATCGCGGCCACGCCGATACCGCTCGAGCCCCCCTGCACTAGCAACGATTCGCCGGCGATCAATCGTGCGCGGTCGAACACGTTGCTCCACACCGTGAAATACGTCTCGGGCAGCCCGGCTGCTTCGGCAAACGACAGCGAGCGCGGCTTTGGCAGACATTGCGCGACCGGCGCAACGCAATACTCGGCGTACCCGCCCCCCGCGACCAAAGCACACACCGCATCGCCAATATTGAAATCAGACGCCGTGACGTCGCCCTCTTCGATAATGCCGGAGACTTCGAGGCCCGGCAGATCGGAAGCACCGGACGGCGGTGCATAGCTTCCTTTGCGTTGCAGGACATCCGGACGATTCACGCCGGCCGCCTGAACTCGAATCAGAACCTCGCCCGCGGCCGGCCGGGGCATCGGGCGTTCAGCCGCACGCAACACCTCGGGCCCGCCGGGTTGCGCAATCTCTACAGCGCGCATCGAGCTTGGATCACGGTGTGCCTCTCATTTGCTTCCCAGATGCTGCCAAAGAAATGTGTATTCGATTGCACTCATCAGTGCCCGCTGCTCATTGTTGGACGCGGCGCCATGGCCGCCTTCGATATTTTCGTAGTACCAAACGTCATGGCCCTGATCGCGCATGCGGGCGAACATCTTGCGTGCATGTGCCGGGTGCACCCGGTCGTCGCGCGTCGAGGTGATAAACAGCGTCGGCGGATAACGAACGTCCTTGCGCACGTTCTGGTACGGCGAATATTTCGAGATGTACGCCCACTCGGCGGGCACATCAGGATTGCCGTACTCCGCCATCCAGCTCGCACCGGCCAGCAGCTTGTTGTAACGCTTCATGTCGAGTAGTGGCACCTGCGCCACCGCCGCTCCAAACAGCTCCGGCCGCTGCGTCAGCGCAGCGCCGATTAGCAGGCCGCCATTGCTGCCACCCCGAATGCCGATTTGCTTCGGCTGCGCAATGCCAAGGCGCGCCAGATCCTCTGCGATCGCGATGAAATCATCGAATGCGTTTTGCCGCTTGTCCTTTAGCGCAGCCTGATGCCACGCTGGCCCCAGTTCGCCACCGCCACGAATGTTTGCGACGACCAGAACGCCTCCGCGTGCCAGCCAGGCGCGGCCCAGCGCGCCGCCATAGAACGGCTCAAGCGAAATCTCGAAGCCTCCGTAGCCATACAACATCGTCGGCGCGTTTTTGACACCGCGCTCGCCCACGACGAAGTACGGCACTCGCGTTCCATCGCGCGACGTCGCTTCCAGCTGTTGCACCGTCATAGCGGAGGTGTTGAAGAATGCGGGCATTGACTTGAGCCGTTCAATGGGCTCTAGCGGGGCGGCCATGAACAATGTCGGTGG
>JACCZX010000062.1 GCA_013695705.1 Burkholderiaceae bacterium
CCGCAGTTCCGTGAAACTAGTCACCGAGTACACGTCCGCCGCGACGCCATGTTCGCTTTGCAATATCTCAGCCGCAGCGAGTGCCTCGCGCAAAATCGTGCCCGAGCCAAGCAACCGTACCTGCGGATTTACTGCCGACTTGACTCGATACATGCCGCGCAGCGCACCCTGCACGTCTGCCGGCGCCGACGGCTGCGCATAGTTTTCATTCATCACGGTGACGTAGTAGAAGACGTCTTGCTGTTCGGTTGCCATGCGTCGCATTCCGTCCTCGACGATGAACGCCAACTCGTATGCGTAACACGGGTCGTAGGCGCGGCAGTTGGGGATCGTGCTTGCTATCAGGTGGCTGGTGCCGTCCTGGTGTTGCAGTCCTTCGCCCGACAGTGTCGTGCGACCGGCGGTGGCGCCCAGCAAAAAACCGCGCGTGCGCGAATCGGCGGCGGCCCACAGCAAATCGCCGACGCGTTGAAAGCCGAACATCGAGTAGAAAATGTAGAACGGCAGCATTGCGAAGCCGTTGGTCGAATAACTCGTGCCTGCGGCGACCCACGATGCAATCGCGCCCGCTTCATTGATACCTTCCTCGAGGATCTGCCCGTTTTTCGCTTCCTTGTAGTAGCTAATTTGCGCCTGGTCCTCAGGCTCGTAGAGTTGCCCGACCGGTGAATAAATACCGACGCTGCGAAACAAGTCGGCCATGCCGAACGTGCGCGCTTCGTCGGCGATGATCGGCACGATGCGGGCGCCGAGTTCGCGGTCCTTCAAAAGCGCCGATAGCATCCGAACGAACGCCATCGTGGTCGACATTTCCTTGCCGTTCGCCTCAAGTGCAAAGCGCGCGAAAGCCGACACATCGGGCGTCGCCAGCGCGCGACACGTCGCGTCGCGCTCCGGCAGATAGCCTCCGAGCTTGTGTCGCCGCGCGTGCAGATACTTCATCTCCGGGCTATCTGCGGATGGCCGGATGAACTCGACCTGTTCGGCCTGCGAATCGGTGAGAGGCAGTGCAAACCGGTCGCGAAATTCCAGCAATGCAACGGTGTCGAGTTTTTTTTGCTGATGGCCCGTCATGCGGCCCTGGCCGGCGGTGCCCATGCCGTATCCCTTCTTGGTCTTCGCCAAAATCACAGTCGGCCGGCCGCGGTGATTCGCCGCTGCGTGATACGCCGCGTAGATCTTGGTCGGATCGTGACCGCCGCGCCGCAGACGGTCGATGTCCTCGTCTGACAGGTGTGATGTCAGCTGTGCAAGCTCGGGATACTTGTTGAAAAAATGTTCGCGATTGAATCTGCCGTCGGTGGCCGACAGCGTTTGAAATTCGCCGTCGACCGTTTCATGGAATGCGCGCAGCAACAGCATTTGCGTATCGCGCGCGAAAAGTGGATCCCAGTCCGAGCCCCACAGCAGCTTGATCACGTTCCATCCGGCGCCGGCGAAGAGCCCTTCGAGCTCCTGAATTATCGAGCCGTTGCCGCGCACCGGACCGTCGAGCCGCTGCAGGTTGCAGTTGACGACGAATACCAGATTGTCGAGACCTTCGCGCGCGGCGATCGATAGCCCTGCCAGTGACTCGGGTTCGTCCATTTCGCCGTCGCCGACGAAGGCCCATACTTTGCGGCCACTCGTATCAAGCAGTGCTCGATCGCTCAGATAGCGCAAGAAGCGCGCGTTGTAAATTGCAAACAGCGGACCGATTCCCATCGAGCCCGTCGGAAACTGCCAGAAATCCGGCATCAGCCACGGGTGCGGGTATGAGCTCAGCCCTTTGCCCTCGGTTTCGCGACGGTAGTGATCGAGCTGCTCTGCGCTCAGCCGACCTTCGAGAAAGGCGCGTGCATAGACGCCAGGGGCCGAATGCGGCTGAAAATAAATCAGGTCGCCGCGCGACTCATCGGTATTGGCCCGAAAAAAATGGTTGAAGCCGACTTCGAACAAATCTGCGGCCGATGAATAGCTCGCGATATGTCCGCCCAGTTCTGCGCTCACCGCGTTGGCTCGCACGACCATTGCCAGTGCGTTCCAACGCACCAGTGCACTCAGGCGCGATTCGATTTCGAGATTGCCGGGAAACGGCGCCTGATGCGCCAGTGAGACCGTATTCAGATATGGCGTGTTGAGCACCTGCGGCAGGGGCACCCGCCGCGTACGAGCGTGTTGCAGCAAATGCTTGAGCACGAAGGTGGCGCGCTCGGCGCCCAGCGTCTCAATGACAGCATCGAGAGCGTCGAGCCACTCGCGGGTTTCCTGCGGATCTGCATCGTCTTCGCGCAGGCGCCACGCAGCGTTCGGAATCAGCTTTGAAAGGTTGTCGAAATTCATGCCGGGATTATCCGCCTGCTGACTGAGATAATCGCGCCATGAGTGTCGACACGTTGACCATTGCCCGGCCAGACGACTGGCATTTGCATCTGCGCGACGGTGCGGCAATGGGCTCCGTTCTGCAGCACACAGCGCGGCAGTTCGCGCGCGCTATCGTGATGCCGAACCTAGCGCCGCCGATCACGACAACCGAGCAGGCGGCGGCGTATCGGCAGCGCATTCACCAGGCTCTTCCGCGCGAATTGGTGTTCGAGCCTTTGATGACAATTTATCTCACCGATCACACCGCGCCCGACGAGATCCGTCGGGCACACGAAAGTGCCTTCGTGCACGCCGTCAAGTTGTATCCGGCCGGCGCGACGACGCATTCAGCTTCCGGTGTGACCAATGTGCGTCGGTGCGCGCGCGTGTTTGAGGTCATGCAGCGTATCGGCATGCCGTTGCTGGTCCATGGCGAGGTCACTAGTGCGCAGGTCGATGTTTTCGACCGCGAACGGGTGTTCATCGAACAGGTGCTGATTCCGCTGCGGCGCGACTTCCCACTGCTCAAAATCGTATTCGAGCACATCACAACCGCGGAAGCGGTTAGTTACGTGCGCGAGGAAAAGGGGCCGATCGGAGCAACCATTACCGCTCACCATCTGCTGTTCAATCGGAATTCTATTTTCATGACGACCGATGGTCAGCCCGGCATGCGCCCGCACTATTACTGCCTTCCGGTGCTGAAGCGCGAAGCGCATCGTCGGGCGTTGGTGAGCGCCGCTACCAGCGAAAGCGCGCGATTTTTTCTGGGAACGGATTCGGCGCCGCACGCAAAAGGCGACAAGGAAGCCGCGTGTGGGTGTGCCGGCTGTTTTACCGCAGCGTCGGCTCTCGAGCTCTACATGGAGGCGTTCGATCAAGCGAATGCGCTCGATCGCTTCGAAGCATTCGCGTCGTTCAACGGCCCCGATTTTTATGATCTCCCGCGCAACTCTCAGACAGTCACGCTGGCGCGTTCCGCATGGACTTTGCCAGCCGAGTTTCCTTTGGGTGACGCGTCGGTCGTTCCGTTGCGAGCTGGTGGAACACTGCAGTGGACCTTGCAGGCATAGATACCATTGACTGGTCGCAGCCCTGGCTGGCGCCTATCGCCGAACTCGGGCGGAGGATCGCGGCAAACGGTGACTGGCGCGCTGAATGGAACAATCTTTCGGCAGAGCGCAACGTGCGCAACATTCACGGTCATCGCATGTCGCTCGCAGCGGGCGATGCTGCCGGCGACGAGCAGTACGAGGCGTACATCGCGCGCACCGGGCGCGTACCGACACGCGATAACCTGCACGATTTTTTCAACGCGCTTATGTTGCTGCGGTTTCCGCTGATCAAAGCGCAGCTCAATCTGTTGCAGTCGACCGCGATCGCGCGCGACGGTGTGCGACCCACGCGCGGTTCGGTACGCGATGCAGCCACCTTGATCGACGAAAACGCCGTTATTCTGGTGACGCGTCGCACCGACCTGATCGCTGCATTGCGCGCTCATCAATGGTCTACCTTATTTGAGCGACAACGCGACGCGTGGCGACGCGAAATCGGCGTGATCGCCCTGGGCCACGCCCTGCTTGAAAAACTGGTGCGTCCATATAAAGCAGTCACGGCGCATGGGCTGCATGTTCTGCTGACGCCAGACACCTCGCTGACAGATGTGGATGCGCACCTTGCGGCTCGGCTTGTTGGCGAACTGACGCCGCAGTGTTTAATGGCTCTTCCGGTGCTCGGCATTCCAGGTTGGTGGGGGCCGAACGAAGAGCCGAAGTTTTATGGCGACGACCGCGTGTTCCGTCCGGCTAATATGCGGCGCCAAGTCACAATGGAGAAGCAATTGAAATGAAACGCGGCGAACTTGAAAAGCGCCAGGGCAACAAGCTCACCAATCAAATGCGTGCCGACGGCAATGTCTACGGCCGCGCCGTCGCTCCGGAACTCGATCGGCGCGCGCAGCGCGACCGGGATCGAGCCCTCGGTCTCGTGCCGTTTGCCGTGAAGCTGCCGCAGGAAGTGGTGAAGGCACTGCAGGAGCAGGCAATTCAGAAAGGCGTTGGGTTAAACGAAATAACAGCGGAAGTGCTGGGCAAGGGCCTGGCTAAATAGTCACAGTTGTAGCCGTGCCGTTGCGCGAATCGCTGACAGCGTCGCATTGGGGGTGATGATCTCGGAATCCATCACGAGCTCGATCAGCGCAGGCAGTCTTCGTTCTCGCATGAACGACAGCGCCTGCGCCAATGCAATTGCAAACTGATCGGTAGTAGCCGCTGTGGCGCCGAATGCGCCGTAAGCCTGCGCCAGCTTCGCAAAGTCTGGATTGACGAGCGCGGTGCCGTGCTCGCGCCCCGGAAACTCCCGCTCCTGATGCATGCGGATCGTTCCGTACATCTGGTTGTTGAAAACAAAGATCAGCACCGCAGCACCGTATTGCACGGCGGTCGCAAGTTCCTGGCCGGTCATCAGGAAATCGCCGTCGCCCGTCAGGGCGACCACTGTGCGCTCGGGCGCTGCAATCTTGGCGGCGATTGCGGCGGGAAGTCCGTAGCCCATCGCACCCGCGGTCGGTGCGAGTTGCGTGCGAAAACCCGAGTAACGCCAGAAGCGGTGCGCCCAGGTGGCAAAGTTGCCGGCGCCATTGGCGATGATCGCGTCGGCGGGCACCGCTCGCGAGAGAATCTGCATCACTTCCCACAGATCGATATCAGGATGGCCGTGCGCATACACCGCGGGTCGCTGCTGCCAGGCCTGAAGCTCGTCACGCGCCTGCGCCAAAGACTCGCGCCAGGGCGGCTCTTCGATCGGCACCATCATCGCCAGGCGCGATGCGAATTGCGGCAGCCCGGAGCTGATCATCAGCTGCGCCTGAAACACGCGGCCGAGTTCTTCCGTGCCCGCGTGAACATGCACCAATGCTTGCGACGGCACTGGCGCCTCGAGCAGGGTGTACCCGGAAGTTGTCATCTCGCCCAGGCGAGGCCCAATGGCGATGATCAAATCGGCGTCCTTAATTCGCTGTGCGAGTTTCGGATTGATGCCGACGCCGACGTCGCCGACATAATTCGCATGGCGGTTGTCGAATAGATCCTGAAAGCGAAACGCGCACGACACCGGCAAATAATTGGCCTCTGCAAAACGTTTGACGTTGTCGCATGCCGCTGGAGTCCAGCCGAATCCTCCCAGAATCATCAGCGGTTTTTGCGCACGCCCGAGCAGGCGGCGCAGCGCCGCAATTTGCGTATCGCTCGGGGCACCGTGCACCGGTTGATGGCAAAGCGCATCGCCGGCCTCGCTCTTCATTGATTGCATATCTTCGGGCAACGCCAGTACCACCGGACCCGCACGCCCACTGGTGGCAACCTGAAATGCTCGCGCGACAAACTCAGGCACACGCTCGGCGCGATCAATTTGTGCGACCCATTTGGTCATCGGTCCGAACATGCGCCGATAGTCGATTTCCTGAAACGCTTCGCGCTCGGCGAAATTATTTCCCACCTGACCGACGAAGAGGATCAGCGGTGACGAGTCCTGATATGCGACATGAACGCCGATAGCGGCATTGGTGGCCCCCGGACCGCGCGTGACGAATGCCACGCCGGGCTGTCCAGTCAGTTTGGCGTACGCCTCTGCCATGAAAGTTGCGCCCGACTCGTGCCGGTTGATGATTAGCTTCAGCATCTCGCGCGAGTCATACAGCGCGTCGAGTACCGACAGAAAGCTTTCACCGGGCACGGTGAAGGCGTGATTAACGCCCTGGATCAGCAGCTGATCGACGAGCAGGCGAGCGCCGGTGCGTGAAGGCATGGGGCGGGAGTGTAAGGTTTAGGTCTGGTTTGGTGCCAGAGGCTGGAGGCAACGATGCAGTCGAATCCCGCTCGCACAGTAAACCTCGATGAAGTGGGCGAACTTGTAGAGCAACTCGAACGCGATTTGGCGAAGGCGCGCGACAGTGGCGCCGGGCTCGACATACTGCGCGCTGAAGTCGAGCAGCTGCGCGCTGCGCTGAACGTTGCGCAGCCGTCGCATCACGATGTGCAAATGGGTTTGCATGGAGTGCGCACCAGGCTTGACGAAGTCGGCGACGATCTGAAAAGCGGCGCGTTGACCGGCACCGAATATTTGACGCGCATCGGGCGCTTGCTTGGGCTTGGCTAACTGTTCAGGGACGACGTTCGTTGAAGTACGTCAACCTGGGAAATAGCGGGCTCAACGTATCGCGTATCGCGCTCGGCATGATGACCTTTGGATCGTCCGAGTGGAGGCCTTGGGTCATCGGTGAGGACGCGGCGCGGCCGATAGTGCAGCGGGCCGTCGAGCTCGGCATCAATTTGTTCGATACGGCCGACATGTATTCGGCCGGCGCATCGGAGCAGATGACAGGCCGCTTGCTGCGTGAATTCGCGCCGCGCGATGAGATCGTGATTGCGACCAAATTGTATTTTCCGGTCGACCTGGCGTTCAAGGGCGGCAATGCAACCGGACCCAAGCCGGCGACGCGACCCAACATGAGCGGGTTATCGCGCAAACGCATTTTTTCTGCAGTTGACGCCAGCTTGCAGCGGCTCGGTATCGACGTGATCGATCTTTATCAGATTCATCGGTTCGATTCCGCGACTCCAATTGAGGAAACGATGGAGGCGCTGCACGACACTGTGCGCGCCGGCAAGGTCCGATATCTCGGCGCGTCGAGCATGTGGGCCTGGCAATTCGCCAAGATGCAGCAGGTAGCGCACCAAAATGGCTGGACCAAGTTCGTGTCGATGCAAAATCATTACAACCTTGCCTACCGCGAAGAAGAGCGCGAAATGATTCCGCTGTGCCGCGACCAGGGCGTCGGCCTATTGCCATGGAGCCCGCTGGCGCGCGGGTTTCTGGCAGGTAATCGTGCACATGCCGCGAGCGAGGATAAAGATACGGGTGCAACCTCGCGCGCCCAGACCGACGACATCGCTCAGAAATACTATTATCAGGATGGCGATCACGCTGTGGCCAAAGCGCTTGGCGCTCTGGCGCAGCAAAAGGGCATCACAAATGCAACGTTGGCCTACGCTTGGTTGTTGCACCAGGCCGGTGTCAGTGCGCCAATTGTCGGAGCAAGCAAGACCTGGCACGTGGAGCAGGCGGCAGCAGCGCTCGACGTTGCGTTAAGCGCTGACGAGGTTTCCGCATTGGCGACGCCGTATCAGCCGCACCCTGTGTTGGGGCATCAGTAGCGCCAAACACAAACGGCCACTTTCGTGGCCGTCAAAGTGGAGGGACCGGTGTGTTCTAGCAACCGCCTTTTTTCACTTTCCTCTTGGCTTCAACCTTTTTCGGCGCGGTCTTGTTTACCTCGTCCTTGTGACCAGCCGCTTTTTGCGCCTCTTCCTTGGTTGGCTCGGATTTCTGTTCTTGAGCAAACGCAGGCGAGTGCGCCAAAGCGAAAGCGCTGACTGCAATGGCAGCTAAAAGTTTTCTCATCGAAATTCGGCATCAATCACTGATTCAATCCGGTGAGTCTACTGATGGGGGTCGAATTCATCGTTACCAATGGTTATGAGCTTAAGCACTGACGCATGAAAGGGTGTGGTGCCCAGGGCAGGAGGCCGCTCGGCGGGGATCAGGACAACGCTCCCTCCCTGGGTCCACATTCGGACTTTCGGCTGATCTGCGCTAGAACTTGAACAGCCTGCCGTTAATCATGGAATCGCAGCAAGCCTCGGAATTGGTGGGCCAGCAGGCGTTTTCTCAACACGCTCGGGCAGTCGAATCTCCCGCAAACTTGGGAGTCATCATCCGAGTCGCGATGTTCGCGCCGAACCATGAATACGAGTGAATCCGCTGCAGCATCAGTCGAGGAATCGTCGGAGAACACGGTACCGATGCTGGTCGAAGCCCTGACGATTCCGTCGTCGACCGTGATGCGGTCGATTGCGCCGATCATGAATGCAATGAGGCGCCCCGCCGCGCGCGAACTGGCAAGTTGGCGCGTGTTACGAATGTGGGCCAACGGCGACACGCTGGCAGACGCGGTCACCGTCAAGCTTATTGGGGTGCACGAAGGCCATTCGATCATGGTAACTGCACCCGAAGATCCCGCCTCGTTTGCGGCGAACGAAGGTGCGTTTTACCGGTTCCGCAGTTTTTCAGGCGAGTCGATCTATGAATTTACGGCACCGGTCCAGCGCATCTGCAGCGAGCCGTTTGCATACCTTCATATTGGCTGGCCGGAGCAGCAGCACGTTGAAAAACGCGAGCTGCGTGCCGCGCCACGCGTAAAGACCCAATTGCCATGCATGGTATATCCGGGTGCGCAGGCATCGGCTCGTTTCGTCAAGGGCACGATTAGCGATTTGTCGACCGGCGGCGCGGCGATTGCGCTGCACGAAGAGCTCAGCGTTTTCTATGACGAAGTCAAAGTCGTGTTTCAGGTAGCGGTCGCCGACCAGGAAGTCATGGTCGAGGCGCGCGCGCGGCCGGTGCGCAAGCCCGACGAAGCGGGCGAACGCGTACTGGGCGTGTCGTTTGTCGCGCTTAGCCAGGCCGAAAAACTTGCGGTTCATGCCTACGTCAACGCAGGGCTGGTGCGTGAACTGGAAATTCCGCTGTATGCACGTGGATAAGAACTGCTGCTAGAAAAAGGCCCGCTACGGCGGGCCTTTTTTCAAGCGCTGCGGCAGCCAAGGTGGCTTGCCGCTGGTCTGCAGTGGTTAATGAACCACGGCGGGCACGCTCGTTTGCACCTGCGCCTTGCCTTTACCTGCGCGTGCCGGGGGCTCGCACAAGCCGCAAACATAATTCTTCGTCAACTCGTAGGTGTGTGTAACGAATTTGCCGTTGCACTTGCTGCACGATGTCAGCGTCACCATGCCGGCATCGACGAACTTGACCAATCGCCACGCGCGCGTGACCGATAGCAGAGGCTCAAGACCCTGTGCGCGAATCTGCTCCAAGTACAACTCGTAGGCCTTGATGATGCCGTCGATTTCCTCGAGCTCGCTGGTTTTGTCCAGGTACTCATACATATTCAGGAAAAGCGACGAGTGAATATTTGGCTGCCAGGTCATGAACCAGTCGGTCGAAAACGGCAGCATGCCGCGCGCCGGCGATTCGCCCTGAACTTCCTTGTAGAGCCGCAGTAGCCGCTCATACGACAGGTCAGTTTCAGATTCCAGCACTTGCAACCGTGCGCCGAGCTTGATCAGCGCGATTGCGCGTTGAATCTGCTTGCTCTCCGAAACGATGCTCTTGATGCGCATGATGATTCCCCTGGCCGATAGTTCTGACGGTGTTCCGAATTAAGCGGCGAGGCTGGCAAGCTGGCCGGCCATCACGATATTGGCGTGCAATCCGGCAACAGCGGCGCCGGTCGCGCTCGATTTCGGTTTCGAATGGCTGGTCAGGAGGCTCCAGACCATATCGTCGTCGAATCGAAATCGGAGGATCAGCTGATTCGATCCAGCGATCTTCATCAATTGCGCCGGGCTCAGTTGATCGATGATGGTTGCGACTTCTTCCGAGACCCCCAGGCGATACAGAGCCTGCGCTTTGTCGGCGCGGATCATGTGTTGTGCCAGAACGAGGTAGGCCAAGTTGGCTTCACGGATTTCTTGCAGTAGTTGTTCGTTGCTGGCGGCGATCGTGCTCATTTGGTGCTCCTGGTTCGCGGTTGATGCTGCTTTTGGTCCGACTGGATACGTTTCGAAGTGACGCCATTGTGGGAAAGCGGCGCAATTCGATGAATCAGCGGGTCGCTACGAACGGTGTCAGTCCCCCGCCCGTCGGCTTGTAAGGTTTTTTCCTATGCCGCGATGGATCGACAGATTCAAGTCACCCGCGATCGTGCCGTTAATGAACCTGTGCGAGACACACCCGCCGCTGACACGTCGATGGACGAACAGATGACTGGTGCGCTTCGCTCGATGGTGATGTGAATTGTTTCCTCCCCCGCCTTCGCGCCGGTCAATTGACCGGCGTTTTTTTTGCCATGAAATGCGCTTGGAACGGGCCTCCAATCGGACGATGGCAGATACCTCATCGTCGGTACATTGTTGGAGCTGCTGCACATGTATTTGAGGCAAAGATGGAGTACGGCACGATGTCGAATGATTTATGCGAGGTGGGCGAGAGGATCGAGCCGGCCTTGTCGACGACTGCAACAGATTCATCGCGCTCCCGGTTGCTGCAATGCTACGAAGCAATTGCAGAGGCTAGCTGCGGGATGCTGGCCGCCGCGCACGCGGGGGATTGGCGTGAAGTCGCGTGCGAGGAAGCGCGATGTTGCGGTTTGATTGCCACGCTGAAGGCCAGTGCCGGGGCTGCCTTGAGTGCGGCGGACGGTGCGCGCCGCATGCAGCTGCTGCTTCAGATCTTGGCCGACGACGCGCAGATTCGTGATCACGCCGAGCCGTGGCTCGAATCGTTCACGCCGTACATCTCAACGCCGCGCTTTGGCGCTATCGCAAAGATCACAAGCAAAAACAGATGAGCTTGACGACGCCATTTCCGGAACCTGATTCGCCGGAGCTCGAACGATTTGCGGTTTATTCGCGCAGCGAGATTGTCGGTTTGCTGCGCCAATTGCGCGACAAGCAGGTGTTGGTCACCCTGTACTACGACCAAGCAGCCGGCTTTACCGTCAGCAACGTGCTCGATGTGAATGAGGGATTCGAGGAGTTGATCCTCGATCGCACATCGGACGCTGCTGCACAAAAGGCGATCCACGCATCGCGGCAATTGGTCGTCGTCGCGTTCCTCGACAACGTCAAGCTGCAATTTTCGGTGGGCACGGCGGAGGCGATCGAGCATCAGGGGCGGCCTGCATTCCGGGTGCGACTGCCGCAGCAGTTATTGCGCATGCAACGACGCAATACCTATCGGCGTCAACCGCCTGAGATGCGCCCGGCCACCTGCCTGGTGCCGGCGCCTGGGGAGCGCGGTCAGTATGAATCGGTGCGGGTGCTTGATTTGAGCGTGGGCGGTCTCGCGCTGTTCGTGCATCCAATCCAATTTGCTTTGCCAGCTGATCACACACTGAACAATTGTTATCTTGACTTGCCGGACGTCGGTCAGATTACTGTCACCCTGCGCGTGCGTTACGTGGACGCTCAGGCATCGAACGACGGCGTACGAAGGTGTGGCTGCGAGTTTGTCGATCTGAGTGAATCGGCCGCACGCATGCTGCAGCGTTATATGAACAAGCTCGATGCCGCCGGCCGTACTCGCTCACCCCCGCTGGATGAACAAGCCGCCTAAGGCTAACGGGAAAAAAAAGGCGCCGTCGATCGGCGCCTTTTTTATTTATGGAATTTTTATTACTTGATCACTGCAGTCGGGTACATGTCGTTCCACGTACGGGCGTACTGCGCGCCGGTGCCGATCCAGGCGACGGTGCCTACCGAAAGAGCGGCCGTGTAGAGCGACGCGATCGTTTCAGAAACATTTTGACGGCACGCGATTCTCACGGCGCTCAGCAAGTGCAGATGATTCTCCGCGTAGCGGCGCTCGACGAGTTTCATCCCGCGATTGATGGGCAACAGTGATTCGGGCAAACCCGCGACACCGCGACGCCCTTCGAGTGCGCGCGCAGCAGTGTCTTCGAACCACACAAAAAGCTCGGTAGGTGCCAGGTTCGCACGATCGATCGTGGCGACGTCCGCTGCTGCCGTATCGGTGACGCGGGCACTCACCGGCCGGGTCGCGATATCGGCGAGTTGCTTAACAAGTTGGTTGCGAGTCATCTGATGATCCTTCTGCCGCAGCGTTGTGCTTTGTCTTTGTTGGGATCGGCCCGCCGTCGCCCTTCTTTAAAGCGTCGCGCGCTGCTGCATGTTTTCAATGAAATAGGTTGACCTACGATCACCTGTCTTTCCTGCTGGGATAAGTGTGTGCGTGCTCACCACATGCGAGCACTAATGATCATCAAACAAAGCAGGGCCGTTGATTTGAATAGAATTTTCTTCATGTCATGACGACGTGCGGCGATGTTGAGCAGCGCACTTCAATGCGCGCAGATGGTTTGCTTTTTCGCCACCTATCGCTGGATGGCAATACCGCGATCGCTTCTAAAGTTTCGACAAATGAAGAACGACGCCTTTTTGTACGACGCGCTTTACCAGGCGCTCAACAGCGGCCAGGCCGAAGCTGTACAGCTCGAGCAGGTGCGGCCAACTCCGCTACTCGAACGCGACTACGCAAAGCTGTACACGCCGCTGGTGCGCCGTCTTGCGCATCAGATGATCGCCCGGCTACCGGCCAACGTCGAGCTCGACGACATGATCCAGGCGGGCATGATGGGTTTGATGGACGCCGTGACGCGCTTCGAGGTCACACAGGGCACCCAATTCGAGGTTTACGCTGCACAACGTATTCGTGGAGCGATGCTCGACGAATTGCGCGCCAATGACTGGCTGCCGCGCTCTGCACGCAAGAGTCAGCGCGATATCGAGAATGCGATTCACCGCCTCGAAGGCAGGCTTGGGCGTGCTCCGCACGAGGCCGAAATTGCGGGCGAACTCGAACTAACGCTGCCGCAGTATCAGCAACTGCTGCACGAAGCGCGCGGCGCCCAATTGGTTTATCTGAACGATCTCGGTGGCAAGGGCGACGATGAGGACTACCTTGAGCGTCATTGCGTGGGCGACGCCTCGGAACCCGCGGAGATCCTGCGCGAAAAGCGTTTTCGGCATGCTCTGGTCGACGCAATCGACGAGCTGCCCGAGCGTGAAAAACTACTAATGAGCCTCTATCACGAGCAGGATTTGAATCTGCGCGAAATCGGCGTCGTCATGGGCATTACCGAGTCACGCGTATGCCAGCTGCACAGCCAGGCCGTTGCGCGGTTGCGCGCGCGGCTTAAGAACTGGTAAACCTCCGCTCCTTGCACGTGCGACCGCGTCAGCGGTTGCGCACACGAGGAGCGAGGTTTCGAAGCTGCGCCGCTTCTCGCGCAAATCGTTCGAGCTCGTCATTACTGCCCTGCCGCATTGCGCGCAGCGCGCTTGCTTGCGGCGCGAGCAGTCGTAACAGATGTTTCTTGCGGCCGCCCGCCTCGGCTAGACGCGCGGCATCATTGGCTATCAGGGCTTCGCTCTCGTCATGCAGAGCATTGATCAGCTCGGAAAACAAGCGCGCGGGAGCAC
>JACCZX010000071.1 GCA_013695705.1 Burkholderiaceae bacterium
GGTTTGACGACACCTTTGAGCTTTGCGAGCGCATCGAGCGTCGTGTCACGCGGGTGCTCGTCGCGGCTCACCACTGACTCGTTTTTCTTGCCGGGAATCTTGACCGGCACGATTTCACCGTCGAAAAAGCCTTTCACTCCGGCCGCGGAATACCGCTGCTGCGAGCGCAACGCGAATGCATCCTGATCCGCGCGTGCGACCCCAAATTCGGTGGCAACGTTCTCGGCGGTTTCAGGCATCGAGTCAATGCCGTACTGCGCCTTCATCTGCGAATTGACAAAACGCCAGCCGAGCGTGGTGTCAAACACCGAGTTGCTGCGAGAAAATGCGGATTCCGCTTTTGGCATTACAAAAGGCGCGCGCGACATGCCTTCAACGCCGCCGGCAATCATCAACTCGGCTTCGCCGGCGCGGATCGCGCGCGCGCAAATTCCGACTGCGTCCATGCTCGAGCCGCACAAGCGGTTAACCGTCGCAGCCGGAACGCATGTCGGTAACCCCGCAAGCAAAACCGCCATGCGCGCGACATTGCGGTTGTCCTCGCCCGCCTGATTGGCGCAGCCGTAATACACGTCGTCGATTGCAGCCCAATCAATTTTCGGGTGGCGAGCCATCAGTGCTTTCAGCGGAAGCGCAGCGAGATCGTCGGCCCTCACGCTCGACAGCGCGCCGCCGTAGCGACCGAACGGTGTACGGATTCCGTCGCACAAAAACACTTCGTTCACGTCATAGCCCTCAAAGATGTAGGTGTTCGTGTCGAACGCAGTCGTCGTGCGGGGGCGCGGGCCGGCGCACGCGTCGGTGCGCGTACCCGCGCGACTCCGCCCAGAAAAAGATCGGCCACCACCGGCGCCATCTCGGCGTACGTCAGTGGGCCGCGATCCTTGAACCAGGTGAACGTCCAGTTGATCATGCCGAACAGGATCATCGTGAGCGGCTTGATCAACGCGGAGCGATCCGTCTGCGGCGCAAGCTTTGCGATCACTTCGGCGTAACCCAGCACGACCTTGCGCTCCTTAGTCAGCACGCGCGACCGGTGAACGCGCTGCAGATACTTGACGTCCTGCACCAGTACACGATGGCGCGCCGCCGAATGCTCGTACTCTGCCATGAACAGTTCTATCAGACGCCGCAAGTGCCCGGCCGGCGGCAATGCCTCGGCCCGAACCCGATCGATGATCTGCTGCAGCCGCTCGATATAGCTTTCGGCAATGTCGGCAAGCAGATCTTCCTTGTCGCGGTAATAGTGATACATCAGCGCCTTGGAGACACCGCAGGCTCGCGCGATATCGGCAATCGTGGCGGCCAAGTAACCCTTGTCGGCAAACTGACTTGCGGCCGCATCGCGAATCGCCGCGCGTTGTTTATCGAAGCCAGCTGCCCTTTTTCTGGCCACGACTATCTCGCGTCGTATGAAATCACGACTCGCTCAGTCAACGGATAAGACTGGCACGTCAACACGAAACCTTCTGCAACTTCATGCGGCTCGAGCGCGTAGTTCTTTACCATCTTCACCTGTCCTTCGAGAACCCTGGCGCGACAGGTACTGCACATTCCGCCCTTGCATGAAAACGGCAAGTCAACACCCGAATCGCGGCCGGCATCAAGAATAGAATGCTGACCCGGCATGAACTCCACCGTGCGCCGCACGCCGTCGATGATCAGTTCGACATGCGACTGCGCCGCCTCGGCGTCGTCGATGGCTTGCGCGCCGTTCTGCACAAGCCCGGTCGGAATACCAAACCGCTCAACGTGCACGTGCTGCGAGGGCACCCCGGAGGCGATCAGCGACGCTTCGACTTCATCGATCATGTTTGCCGGGCCGCACACGAATGCCTCGTCGATGGTGTCGGACGGCAGCAACGACTCGAGAAACTGCCTGACCTTCGCCGCGTCGATACGGCCGTTGAACAGTTCGACGTCCTGCTGTTCGCGCGAGAAAACGTTGTACAGGCGAAAGCGTGTCAGGTGGCGGTCTTTCAAATCCTCCAGCGCCTCGTGAAACATGACCGACGATTGGCGGCGATTCCCGTAGACCAGCGTGAAACGCGACTTCGGCTCGCGCGCAAGCGTCGTACGAATCAGTGACAGAACCGGCGTAATCCCGCTGCCGGCAACAAAGGCGGCGTAGTGCCGGGCCTGGTTCGCATCGAGCGGCGTGAAGAAACCGCCTTCGGGCGTCATCACGTCAATTGGATCGCCGGTCTTCAGTGCATCGTGCGCCCACTGCGAAAACTTTCCACCGCCGACCTTCTTAATCGCAACGCGAATTTCGGCGTCATCAAGTCCGGAGCAGATCGAGTACGAACGGCGCAGCTCTTCGCCATCGAGCGTCGTGCGCAAGCCGAGGTGCTGGCCTTGCACGAATCGATACTCGTGCGCGAGCTCGGGTGGCAAATCGAACTTCAGGCTGATGCACTCAGGCGTCTCGATCCGGACTTCCGCAACGCGTAGTGAGTGATATCTGGGCGTCATTACCAGTTGCAGTTCGGATACGTGCGTTGAAGATGCTGCATTTCGTCGAGCAGAAGTTCTAGGTGCTCGCCATGAACGCCTTCCTTGCCATGCGATACGAAAGAGGTTCGCTCAGGAATCTGCAACGTCGCGACGTCGAGCACCGGCGACACCGCCTTGCGCCAGCCGGCTTCAAGTGCTGGCCATGCGACACCGATCTTGGCATCGAGCGCGGACGCGCTAAAGAGTTCCGCCGTGTACGGCCACAGCATGTCGAGCGCGCGCTGCATTCGCGTGTGTGATTCATCGGTACCATCGCCCAACCGCACCGTCCAGTCCGACGCGTGCTGCAGGTGATACCGCGTTTCGTTGAGGCTCTTCGCGGCAATCTCGGAGAGCCGTGCGTCGCCGGACGCCTGCAACGCCATCCATAGCTCGCGCTGAAACGCCGTAAACAAAAAGTTACGCATGATCGTGCAACCGTAATCATCGTTAGGCAGCTCAACCATGGTCACGTTGCGGAATTCGTCTTTCGTACGGTTGAATGCGAACTGATCCTCATCGCGGCCTTCACCACCTTCGAGCGCGCCGGCGAGCGTGTACAGCAAGCGCGCCTGGCCGATCAGATCAAGCGCGATGTTCGTTAGCGCAATATCTTCTTCAAGGATGGGTCCGTGCCCGCACCACTCCGACAGCCGGTGACCGAGGATCAACGATGAATCGGCAACGCGCAGTACATCATCTAGATGCTCGGTGCCGGCGGTTGACGTGACGTCGCTCATGTACCGTCACATATGATTGACTTCATCCGGCAACGTATAGAACGTCGGATGCCGGTAAATCTTGTCTGCTGCCGGATCGAACATTTCCGGCTTCGCATCCGGATCGCTCGCAACAATGTCGTCAGCGCGCACCACCCACACGCTGACTCCTTCCATGCGCCGCGTGAACACATCGCGCGCATTTTTAAGCGCCATCGAAGGATCGGCTGCGTGAACGCTGCCGCAATGCTTGTGATCCAGACCATTGCGGCTGCGGATGAATACTTCCCAGAGTGGCCACTCTTTGCGATCCATTTCGATTCCTATGCCGCGACGCAATCGCGATGCCGCTTTTTCTGCGCGTGCGCGAGCGCTGCTTCGCGCACCCAGGCGCCGTCTTCCCATGCCTTGACGCGGTCGCTCAGGCGCTCTTCATTGCACTCGCCTTTGCCGTTGACAACGTTCCAGAATTCGCTCCAGTCGATCGGGCCGACGGTCCAATGACCCGTGGCGCCGTCGACCTTCAAATCGGGATCGGGCAATGAAACGCCAAGCAACTGCGCCTGCGGCACCGTGGCATCGACAAATTTCTGCCGCAATTCATCATTACTAATACGCTTGATTCCCCATTTCATCGAGTCACCGCTGTTGGTCGATTCGCTGTCGTGCGGGCCGAACATCATCAGCGACGGCCACCACCAGCGGTTCACAGCGTCCTGCACCATCGCGCGCTGATCTTCCGAGCCCTTCATCAGTGTCAGCAAGAGGTCGTAACCCTGTCGCTGGTGAAACGACTCTTCCTTGCAGACGCGAATCATCGCGCGCGCGTACGGCCCATACGAGCAACGTGTCAGCGGAATCTGATTCATGATCGCCGCACCGTCGACCAGCCAGCCGACGACGCCAATATCGGCCCACGTCTTGGTCGGGTAGTTGAAGATCGACGAATACTTGGCCTTGCCACTGTGCAACGCTTCAATTAACTCGTCGCGCGACACGCCGAGCGTTTCTGCCGCCGAGTACAGGTACATGCCGTGGCCGGCTTCATCTTGCACCTTGGCCAGCAGAATGCATTTGCGCTCAAGCGTTGGCGCACGTGTGATCCAGCCGCCTTCGGGCAGCATGCCGACGATCTCTGAGTGCGCGTGCTGGCTGATCTGCCGGATCAGGGTCTTGCGATAGCGCTCGGGCATCCAGTCTTTTGGTTCGATGAAGTCGCCGCGCGCGAGCTTGGCTTCGAATTCGGCTTCGTACTGGGCGTCGCTCTTTACTGAAGGTTCGTCGCGGTCACCGGACGGAATATCCATCGCTTGTGTGTACATATCTACTCCTTCGCCCGTCGATCGACGATCCGCTTGGCTTTACCCGTCGAGCGCTCGATAGCAAGCGGCGATGCGAGTCGCGCACTTGCCGATAGTCCAACATAGGCTTTGATTGCTTGCTCAAGCTTTTGTGCCGCGGCGTGACGCGCGTCCTGGCTTCCGTTCGCCAGCTGCGATCCCATTTCGACGTGGACCGTCAATTCATCCAGGTGCACGGGCCGGGTGATTTCGAGCGTGTAATGCGGTTCGAGCTCGGGCTGCTTCAAAATAAGTTCTTCGATCTGCGTCGGAAATAGATTGACACCGCGAATAATCAGCATGTCGTCCGAACGGCCCGTGATTTTCTCGATGCGGCGCATGGCGCGAGCGGTCGGCGGCAATAGCCTCGTCAAATCGCGCGTGCGGTAGCGAATCATCGGCAGCGCTTCTTTCGTCAATGACGTGAGGACGAGCTCGCCCTTTTCGCCTTCCGGCAACACTTCGCCGCTTTCCGGGTCGATGATCTCCGGAAAAAAGTGATCTTCCCAAACGGTTAGGCCGTCCTTCGTCTCAATACATTCCTGCGCAACGCCCGGCCCGATGATCTCCGATAGCCCGTAGATGTCGATCGCATCGAGCGACGTCTTGGTCTCGATCGCTGCGCGCATTGCCGCGGTCCACGGCTCGGCGCCGAAAATGCCGATTCGCAGCGAGCACGCCTTCGGATCGACGCCCTGCTTTTGCATCTCTTCGACGATCGCCAGCATGTATGACGGCGTCACCATGATGATCTTCGGCTTGAAGTCGACGATCAATTGCACCTGGCGTTCGGTCATGCCGCCCGATACGGGAATCACGGTGCAGCCGAGCTTCTCCGCACCGTAGTGCGCACCTAGGCCGCCGGTGAAGAGTCCGTAGCCATACGCGATGTGAATGATGTCGCCGCGCCGGCCACCGGCGGCGCGAATCGAGCGGGCCATCACGCTGGCCCACGTGTCGATGTCCTTTGCGGTGTACCCGACGACGGTTGGCTTGCCCGTCGTCCCGCTCGACGCGTGAATGCGAACTATTTTTTCCTGCGGCACCGCAAACATACCGAACGGATAGGTGTCGCGCAGATCGTGTTTCGTCGTAAACGGGAATCTCGCGAGGTCGCTCAACGATTTGAGGTTCGAAGGAAGGACACCCGCCTTATCGAACTTTGCTCGATAGTGCGGCACGTTTTCGTACGCATGCGCAAGAGACCAGCGCAAGCGCTCAAGCTGCAGCGCCTGCAGATCGGAACGGCTGGCACGCTCGATGGGTTCGAGACCGTCGATCATTTACAGGTCCACCACCGACTTGCCTTTCATCGTGTGCGAGCGGCCTCGCATCACGACCACGGTCTTGCCGTGCTGATTCGTGACGGTGATGTCGTACACACCGGTGCGGCCGGTGAGCGCGACTTCTCGACACTCTGCAAGAAGTAAGTCGCCTTCGTATGCCGGTGCCAAGAAGTCAACGACGACGCCGGATGCGACCGTCACTTCGTTATGGCTGTTGCAGGCGAACGCAAACGCCGAATCCGCAAAGGTCGCGATGAAGCCACCATGGCACGTTTTGAATCCGTTCAGCATGTCGGGCCGAACCATCATCGACAATTTCGAAAAACCCGGACCGACTGCTTCAACCTGCATGCCGAGCCCGCGCGACGCAGCGTCTTCGGCAAACATGCGGTCGCGCACCGCCTCGGCGATCGCTTGTGCGTTGCTCGGTCGCCCGTCCTCCATCATCAAACCTTGTCCATCACTGACCCGTAAAGCGCGCCGCTCGCTTCTCAATAAAAGCCGATACGCCTTCACGATAATCGGCCGACCGGCCGAGCTCGCGCTGATAGTCGCGTTCAACATCGAGTGCGCCTTCGAACGGCAACAGCATGGCTGCGTCGATCGCTTGCCGCGTGCGCACGTAGCCGCGTGTTGGACCGGCAGCAAGCTGAAGCG
>JACCZX010000074.1 GCA_013695705.1 Burkholderiaceae bacterium
CAGCAGAGCAGCAAGAAGCTCGAAGACCTGAAGGATCATGATCTCGAGCGTACTTTTCAAACCAATATTTTTGCCTACATCCGCCTGTCGCGCGCCGCGCTGCGACACATGAAACCGGGTGCCGCGATCATCGCCACCAGCTCACAAACGGGAATCAAAGGTTCGAAGCACATGCCGGATTATTCGGCCACCAAGGGAGCGGTCAATGCGTTTACAAAGACGCTGGCGATGGAGTTGATCGAGCGTCAGATTCGCGTCAATGCCGTTGCCCCCGGGCCGGTATGGACGCCGCTCAATCCCTCCGATGCGGGCGCCACCGCAGAGGAAGCTGCGAAGTTCGGAGCAGACAGCCCGATGAAGCGTCCCGCGCAACCGGAAGAGCTGGCGCCAGCCTATGTGTTCCTCGCGTCGAACGCCGATTCGTCCTACATCACCGGTACGGTGCTGCAGGTGATGGGCGGCGAGACCACCGGAGGATAGTCGCCCAGGGGCAGCCGGGACTAACTCGACGCTGGAAATTGGCGTCCCGGCGTGTGCCGGGATGTCGCGCATGCGCCCGTATCATCGCGGCATGATCGAGATGATTGCCGCGCTGCTCGCTGGCGCACTCATTCTGTCGTTAATCGTGCTGACCCTCGCGCTCCGTGGGCGTCGCGACGTTGCACTAACCTCGCGCCTCGATGCGCTGTTGCGCGATAACGAGCGGCTGGAGCGTGAGCTGCGCTCCGCCGTCGATACGTCGTCCGGGTTGATGCGCCTCGAAACGGGCACCCGCTTGAGCGAGCTGCAAAGCCACCTTGTGCAACAGATGACGGGGTTGACGGGCCTGCAGGGCCAGCAGCTGGGCGACCTGACGCGCCGCATTCAAAGCGACCTGAGTGAAGTGCGAGGCACGCTGCAATTGCAGCTGACCAGCCTGCAGCAAGGCAACGAGCGCAAGCTCGATCAGATGCGCGCCACGGTCGAAGAGAAACTGCAATCGACGCTCGAAGCGCGGCTCGGCGAATCGTTTCGGATGGTTTCGGACCGGCTCGAACAAGTACACAAAGGCCTGGGCGAAATGCAGGTGCTCGCGTCCGGCGTAGGCGATCTGAAACGGGTGCTGACCAACGTCAAATCGCGCGGCATGTACGGCGAAGTTCAGCTGGCTGCGCTGCTCGAGCAAGTATTGTCGGCCGATCAGTATGCACACAACGTTGTAACCCGCCCGCAATCGGGCGAGCGCGTCGAGTTCGCCGTGCGTATGCCGGGCCGGGAGCATGGCGCGCCGTGCTGGCTGCCGATCGATGCCAAGTTTCCGGTTGAAGACTATGAACGATTGCTCACTGCGGTCGAGACGGGCGACGCGGTGGCACTTGAAGTCGCCGCCAAGGGACTCGAACGCAGCATCAAGGTGCAGGCCAAGATGATTCGCGAAAAATACGTCGAGTCGCCGCACACCACCGATTTCGCAATCATGTTCCTGCCGAGCGAAGGCTTGTTCGCGGAGGTGCTGCGCCGCCCGGGCCTGGCCGATCATCTGCATCGCGAATGCCGCACTGTGGTCGCGGGCCCGACAACGCTGTTCGCAATGTTGAATTCGCTGCAAATGGGGTTTCGCACTCTTGCCCTCGAGCGCCGTTCGGCCGAAGTCTGGCAAGTGCTCGGTGCAGTCAAAACAGAGTTCGGAAAGTTCGGCGACGTGCTGGCGACACTGCACAAGCAGCTTTTAAGCGCGTCGAATACGATCGACAGCGCACAGCAACGCTCGCGCCAGATGAGCAAGGCACTCAAGACAGTCGAGGCACTTCCACCCGAGGAAGCTGCCCAGCTGCTGCCCGCAGCGCGCGAGACAGGCTGAGGACTGGCACGGCACGGCGTTTGCCCGTGCTTACGCATGGGAGGCACAGTGTGCTGACCTCATCGAGGCATCTGGACAAAGGGAGATTACGATGGCGAAGACGATTGTCGGTTCGTTCGACAGTTTCGAAGAAGCGCAGAACGTGTTGCGCGATCTGCAGCAAAAAGGTTACGCACGTGATGACATCAGCGTCATCGCAAATAACGCGACCGGTCAGTACAGCAGCCAGTACGGCGGTGAAGGCCAGTTACCTTCGGAAGGCAGCGGCGCAGGCAGTTCGGTGTCGGATGCCGGCGCTGGCACCGCCACCGGTGCTGCAGCGGGTGGCGTGCTTGGTGGCGCTGCGGGTCTGGTCGTGGGCTTGATGGGTTTGGCGATTCCCGGCATCGGCCCTATCGTGGCAGCTGGGCCAATAGCGGCAGCTCTGGCCGGCGCGGGGGTAGGCGCCGTGGCAGGTGGACTGATCGGTGGTCTAACGGGTGTTGGCGTATCGGAAGATGATGCAAGTTATTACGCGGAGTCCGTCAAGCGCGGTGGCACGCTGGTAACGGTGCGCGCCGAAGATTCGCGCGCGGATGACGCAGCGAGCGTGATGCGGGATCACGGCGCAGTCGACATCGAACGGCGCGTCGAGGAATGGAAACAGCAGGGCTGGACGCAACAGGATTCATCTGCCGCCAGCTATCGGACCGATCAAGTCGAGCGCGACCGTGCTGGCTCGTTGGGTGCAGCATCCGATCAGAATTTCGGATTACGCTCACAAATGGGCGCCGACACCACCACATCAGGAATGTCGATCGCCTCGACCTCGTCAGCGTGGTCCAACGATGACGACGATTTCCGTACCCACCATCGAGACAATCTGAGCGCTTCCGGCGGAACGTACGAGGACTACAAGCCGGCCTACCGCTATGGCAGCGATCTAAGCGGCGACGAGCGCTATCGCGGCCGCAATTGGTCAGAGATAGAACCGCAGGCACGTCGCGATTGGGAATCGCGAAATCCGAACGACGGCTGGGAGCAG